>JBHLRQ010000031.1:0-31034 GCA_048882385.1 Candidatus Thorarchaeota archaeon
AATCCCATTTGCCAAGGAGATTCGATATATTGCCAAACTACTGCTTCAATTGAATTAGGACCAGGTCCTAAATCAAAATGATATGCAAAGGGAACAAAGAGTATAGCAAGAAGAATTACGATAGTAACAAAAAGAATTCCAAAATTGGAAAGCTTTAAGGATCGACCAATTTCTGTACTCATGAGTAACATCTCTAAGAAAATATGACCAGTTATCTTGGTTATAATTAACTGTGCTCAACGCAACTTTTCCAAGTTGGGAAAATCTCCCAGCTATCCTCTAGAACAGCGCAATAATCCATAGATGCAACTGAACAATGATGGGTAGGAATAGAGTTGCTGTCAGTGAGATGACAACAAGCAATGTGTTGATAGAAGGACCTGCAGTGTCTTTGAATGGGTCGCCCACCATATCTCCACGTACCGAATTGCGATGTATCTGTTCATATCGTGGGTGATTATGGTCGTACTCGGGGGACTCAATCATCTTCTTTGTGTTATCCCACGCTCCACCAGAGTTACTCATTAAGAGAGCCATGATGAAGCCCACCATCACAGCGCCTCCAAGGTAGCCACCAAGGGCTTCAAGTCCAAGCAGTGCGCCTGTAAGTATGGTAGTACCTATTGCGAGTAAAGTCGACGGCATTAGTTCACGAATAGCACCTGATGTGGCTATACCTATGCATTTGTCATAGTCAGGTTTTGAGGTTCCTGCTAGGATTCCAGGATCAGAATCGAATTGTCTTCGAATTTCTTTAATCATCCGACCTGCATTGCGATCCACTCCAAGAATTAGCATGGCTGTGAATGTCACAGGCACCAGTGCTCCAATGAAGACACCAGCGAGAATGAAAGGATTCGATAGGTTCACAATGACCTCTGTTCCCAGAAGAACTTCTGCAGATTCTATGTAGGCTGCGAAGAGCGCCAAGACAGATATTGCAGCTGAACCGATGGCAAATCCCTTTGTGATTGCCTTTGCTGTATTTCCAGCAGCGTCAAGCTTGTCGCATGCGACTATTGCTTCATGCGGCGCGTCAGCTTGCTCAATAACTCCTCTCGCATTGTCTACAATAGGGCCATAACTATCAGAACTCATTGTAAGCCCATTTGTTGCCAGAAGACCTACAGCTGCAATTGCAACAGTATAGATACCTCCTGCCCAACCTCCAAGTCCTGCAGAAGTTGCAGTTGATCCGAGAACAAAGGAAGCGACAAGCGCTGCAACTACACCAAGAACAGACGGTACAGCACTTAGTAAACCGTATGAGTATCCAGAAAGAATCAAGTTTGCTGTACTCTTTTCGGCATTGTCTACCATATTTTGTACTGGTTTGAAACCGAATAGTCCCTTATCATTTGTAAAGACATCTGAGGTGAAACCGATGAAAACTCCAGCCAATAGTCCAAAAATGGCGGACCAGGCCACAACAAGGTCTACGTTAATAACTAGAAGTACAATTACGACGAGGATTCCAAATAATAGCGTCGTGATGTATGTCCCTCTATTGAGAGCTGTGCCAGGATCATCGTTCTCATTAGGTTGAACCAAGAAAGCTCCAAAAACAGAGGCGAGTGTGCCCAATCCTGCTATTAAGAGTGGGAGGAGTCCATATACAATAGGAGGAGAGAATAGTGCATCGATAGCTGCACCAAGCAGGGCTGCTGCAAGAATTGCTGCAACATTGCTATCAAAGATATCTGCTCCAGTTCCTGCAACGTCGCCAACATTATCACCTACTGCGTCTGCAACTGCTGCTGGATTTCGGGGATCATCTTCAGGGATGTTTTGCTCTATTTTGCCAACAATATCAGCAGCCATATCCGCTGTCTTTGTAAAAATACCACCACCGGCTTTTGCAAATAATGCTACAGTACTGGCTCCAAAGGAGAAACCGGTCATTATCTCCCATAAAAGAGGAGATTCAAGGAGTGGAAATATGATGTCCCAAAGCCAGTATAAAGCTGAAAGACCTACAAGAGCAATTCCAGCAATCATGAGACCCATGACTGACCCAGCCCTAAAAGCAACTGTGAAGGCAGGATTGAGACCTCCTTTTGCGGCGGCTGCTGCGGTTCGACGATTTGCCCGAGTTGCGACAGCTAGACCGATAAAACCAGCAATCATACTTGAGAAAGACCCTATAACATAAGAGATCGCGATTGGGATTCCCAATGAACCAAACACAAGTGCAATGACGACAGCTAGTAGAAGTGTAAAGATTGTGAGGATTTTGTATTGTATCTGAATGAATGAATTTGCACCTTCTTGAATCAGATGGCTGACCTCTCGCATACGGTCGTCACCTTCGTCAGCCTGCATCACCTTTCTATATGTAAACAGAGCAACGAAGATAGCAAGAAGGCCTGATAGGAGCCCAGTAGATAGAAAGAGTAGTTCAGACATTATTGCTTCGATTTTGCGATTGAGAACGGTATTATAGAGGTTGTCATTTGTTCAGCTCTTCATCGAAGTTGATAGGTTTAATAGAATGCGAATATAATAGGTATCTCTTGCGATGAATCTGAAAGGAGGTGAAATATAGGTGAAATTTGTTGTACTAGGTAACCTTACTCAGCAGGGAATTAAGACAATCAAGGAGGCAGGGAAACGCCAACAACAGGCTGTTGAGATTATGAAATCGTTTGGATGCAATTTGATTAGTCTCTACTATACAATGGGAAAATTCGACTGGGTAGCAATTGTAGAAGGACCAGACATTGATTCTGCAATGAAGGCACTCTTCGTGTTTGGGATGGGAGGCACCAACCGTACAGAAACTCTTGTTGCAATAACAGGAGACGAAGCTGTAAAGTTGATTGGAGAACTACCTTGAAGCCTGTTTTGTATTCGGAGAGATACTTAACTGAAATAATTCATAGTACCCAATATGTAGTTGATAATAGAACTACTACTACAACATCATAAGCTGAACAGACGCACTCAGTTCCATTTGAGTTTCTAGTCACCCAGGAAATTTCAGACCCATTCAATCTGACTTCGGTATGTTTTCAATCCAATGGGTATCCTTGTCTGTGTCTTCAATGCTCCTTTGGCTTTGAGTTTCACATCAGGGTCCAAACCTAACTTCACCAAATTCGGACAGAGAAAGAGTGAAGACAAATCTATCAAATCAAATTGATTCTTCTCAAGCGTAAGATTTCTGAGTTTTTTGCAATTGCTTAAGATAGAGAGATCAATGCTCTCAAGTTTATTCTCATAGAGGTGGATTGCTTTTAGGCTCTTACAGTTACGCAATGGAGTCAGGTCAATTGACTTGAGTCTGTTAAAGGATAAATCCAGATGTATGAGACCAGAACATCCCTCCAGAGGGGATAGATCTACATACTCGAGTATGTTTCCATTGAGGGAGAGTTCCAAAAGCTCTGAACGATTTTGAAGGATGGATAGATCGATACTGGGAATCTCATTCCCGGAAAGAAACAGTCCCTCCAAGGTTGGGAATTCATCTAATACCGAGAGATCAGTAGTTGCGATTCTTCTGTCTCTCAGATCAATAGTAGTTGTATTTGTGTCAAACCGCTCGACGACTTTTCCGCCTTTCTGGGTTTCACTCCAGATTGTAATCTCCACCATTTACCAAACATCCATTTTTTCTACAAGTACCCTCCACTTATAGTCTGGTATAGCTGAGCCCTACAAAAACTATGCTACTGAATGGTTTTTGTGAGGTAAATATCAACTTTGTCTTCGTTTTCTGATGGCTCGCAGATCCTCAACGAATAACACACCAAAGAACAAGTCTACCGCAACAAACACGACAACTAAGATTGAGGCTTGACCCCAGAAAAACCATGCAATACCAGCGACGAAGACCCAACTCTTCTCAAATATGGCCATCTTGATAATTCCATGATTTTCCAATATATTTTGGCTGACAAGGAAAGATCCAATCCCAAATATGAAAACTAACCCTAGAAATGAGTCAAACCAAAGTAGTGTATTAGGAATCACAAGACCAGTTGCTGTAAAGTACTCCTCGTCAATCCTAGGCAAAACAAAGAAAATGATTGCCAAAATCCAGTTCCACAGAGCGGCTGTCAGAAACATCAGTCGATGATATCGTTCTCGATTCAAGATTGCTCACCGAAGTTGTAGATGAATTTAACATGCCACCATATAACTCCGATTAATCGAAGCGTCTAAAGGGAAACGTCCTAGAACATGCAGTGATGATATTTCTTCACGCAGTGACAGCAAAAGAGATTATTCAGGCGATTGAGAGCGGCTTTGAGCAACTAAACCTCACGCTTGATGTTGGAAGAACTAAAACAAGGATTGACCTATCAAACCCGATTTGGAATATCGAACAACTTGAGAAAATAACAGAGGATTCAGACTCACTTTATTTTGTAAAAGAGAACCAGATTTTCAAAGCAGCTATCAGTGATGACCACTTCTACAAGCTATTTCCTACCGGACATGACTCTGCTCCTGCTTTACTCATTGATGGTATACTTATGCATCGTGTAAAAGATGTTAACCCTATTGAAGATGCAAGAATGAAAGCCGATCTGTGTGCTCGAAAAGGTATTGACATGCTGGATATCTGCACAGGTCTTGGATACTCTACTATTGCATGCCTCAGGAGAGGAATCCGTAGTATCATTACAATAGAAAAGGATCGTCATGTGATTGAATTATCCAAGCTGAATCCATGGTCAAGGGAACTCCATAGTGACGACAGAGTTTCGATCCTTCATGGAGATGCTACAGAAATTATTGAGGGTTTTAAAACAAAAACATTCCATGCAGTTATGCATGATCCACCAAGGTTCTCCATGGGATCAGAGCTGTACACTTCTGAGTTCTACGCTCAGATATATCGAGTATTGAAATCAGGAGGAATATTGCATCATTATGTCGGTGCTCCAGGGAAGAAACATAGAAAGATGGACCTTCCAAAAGGCGTAATCCAAAGGCTTCGAAACGTAGGTTTTGAACAAGTCATGAGAAATGACGGCACACTGGGTGTTGTGGCAAAGAAACGCTGAACATCGATAGTGGAAGATAGCGGGAATGGTTAGGACCCCATTCCCACCTCTTCATTCAGAAAGTAGCAACTAGCGATTTCGACCAAAATATACAACCAATGCAATGACTACTATTGCTACTCCAACACCAGCTCCAATAATCAGAAGATCAAATGGAGCCGAAGGAGCTCCTATGGACAGGGTAAACTCGTAGTAGCCAGTGTAATTGTTACCGATGAATAGACTTACACTTGATTCACTAAGATCTGATGAAAGTATAACACTGGCTTGATCTGTCAGTGTCTGGTCTCCTCCAACAGCAATTAGTGAATCCAAAGTGGAGTTTTCAGAGTCCAATATGTAGATACTTTCTCTACTACCAAGTCTTGGACTCAGGCAGTTCATTTGAACGGACATAGAAACATTGTCACCCGTTGAAATCCCACCAGACACTCCAGAAATTGTGATATCGAGTCGTGGTGTCATTTCTAAGAGATATACAAAAGCACCCCGTAATTCATCCCAGAGGGTGTTGATATGATTCTCAGTTGGATCGAAGTATCCATAGATACCCTTCCATTCGCGGATGATGTGTGTGCTATTGTTCTCAATGATTACATGAGCTTCTTCTGTGTCAACTGATCCATTATGGTATACCTCAAATGTAATAGGCACTGCCGTGCCTTGTTCATAATACATCCATTCATCCCAGCTACCACTCAGACCTGCTTCCTGTGACATTTCCGAAGAAGTGTAGCCAACGTAATCATTGAAGTGATCTGGCAGAATATCTTCAAGATCTGAATATATCTGATAGTAGAGAACATTTTCAGGCCAGTTTTCGCTTTCATCAGTGGGGAAGTAGGTTGCATTGATTCCCGAGTGTAGTGAGTATGCCATTGCAAATCTGTGATTCAAAGTAAAGTCGCGGAATGCCTGTGTTTCAGGCTCTGAAAATGGTTCGGTTCCACAATAAATTTGGGTAATAGGATTCTGTAGGTCTGGGTCGTTGAGACCCCAGAATGTGGGATAGTTACGATTAAGGTCAACAAGTCCAACCTCATCTTCATTCACTAGACCATCACCATCATTATCAATTCCCTCCCAGTATTCCCAGTCGTAGTCGTTAATGTCAGGGACCTCTGTGGGATAATCTTTTTCGTAGACAAGGAAATTGGAAATCCATCCATCACCATCTACATCCTCAAGATCATCTTCAGAGAAGAAACCATCACCATCATTGTCAAACGGTCGTAGATTCTTCCTCAGCCAATGATTTCCTTGGTTGACGACTATTTCAAGTGCATCAGGATTGAGGGTGGGGATGACGTATATTTCCTGAGTGTCAATATATTCCGTAATGGTGCTATCTAACCCATAGCTGTTGAGTAGAAGGAGAACGAATCGTAATGCCATTTCAACAGTAATCTGTTCACGCCCGTGATGTTGTGCAACCACTAGGGTCTTTGCTTTCTGAACTGTGTTCTGTTCATTTGTGATTCTTATGCACGTCAGGTTTCTACCTTGGTAGCTCTGACCAATCACTTCAATGTCAACAAGCTCTGGCACTGAAGTGTGAATGTTTTCAATCTCTTCGTCAAGCTCCACAGGGTCATGGAACTGGTTGTCGTAGAGAAGAGAGAGGGTGCTCCATGTTCTTGTTACAGAGGGCGTAGTGACCTTTTCAATGGTTGGAGCAGTATCTGGTGTTTCTGTGGCCATGACTTGTATTGGAGCCAGAACCATGGCTAGAATTAGCATAATAAGTAGTATTCTGGTTTCAGAGTGTGTGATCTTGGTTCACCTCGTGTTTCCGTTCAAGCTTCACAGCACTCCTCCTGACTCCTCAGTGCTCTGAGGCCTATTATGTTAGGTAATATTGACTTTCAGCCCCTATATTAGGCGTTTAGATTCACGTAATGCCGCAGACTCAATGTGAAACAACGTACATAAGAGAAAGGATAGGCATTCTAGATTGGCGACTAACATGAAGACTGCAATCATCGTCTACGAGAGTGTTTATGGAAACACAAGGAAGATAGCAGAGGCAATCAGCGAAGGTATCAACACAGTGGAAGGTGTTGAGTGTGTCATCAGGAAGACTGGAGAGATTCACACAGATGACCTCTGTGATTATGATTCAATTCTTTTTGGGTGTCCAAATCATAATCAAGGACCAGCTCTGAATCTAGTCCGCTTCATCGAGAGATCTGCAATCGTTCATTTGAAAGCGAAGATTGGTGCTGCTTTTGATACTTACACAGGTGGAAACAAAGACGTGGCTGTCACAAAACTGGAATCCATAATTAAGGAGAAACTGCCCGGGATTGACCTAACCGGAAAACTATCTGCAAAGGTCACGGGAAGGAAAGGACCCTTAGTGGATGGTGAAGAAGACAGAGCTCATGACTTTGGAATAGAATTTGGAAAGAAACTAGTGGAATAACAACTATCGGCCAACAATTCATAAGCATCAATGTATAGGTGTTAATGTATATGCGAGGTTAGGAGATTGACCTTATGCAGTGGAAGAAAATTCTATTCGCGATAATTGTAGGTATACTCTTGTATATTACCGATATGATGTACGGATGGATGTCATACTCACTTGGTGGGATTTGGACTATATTCATGATTGTGTTTATTGTCGGAATCCTTGCAGGAGATATCTCAGGAGGATTCGTTGCAGGACTACTAACACTTCTGTTAGGTGTTGTAATATTGGCTTTGATTCCAGAGGTTTTGAGCCCAGGATATACTGTTACAGCATCAGACTTTCTTTCTCGGATGTGGCTCATTATGGCATATTCACTCTCGTATAGTGCTAGATTTCCAGATGCACCAGTTCCATGGTTTGAAACTTTAGTGATCATTATCCTGCTTATCGTACTTGCACCTCTCGTTTACATGATTGCTCTTGTTTTCGGACCTATTGGTGGTTTGATTGGTAGGTTCGTCTATCCAAGAATCTTCAAACCAGAGGGAGCTCCGATGCGGGCTACTGCCCAAGTTCCTCAGCAAGCACCAGCACCAGCACCATCTGCACCAGAGCCACAAGTTGCAGAAGAGGAGTACGAGGAAGAAGCCATGGAGGAAGATTCTGAAGAAACGGAAGGTTGGGGACAAGAACCATCTGAGTAACTGACAAACAAAAGAAGCATAGGCAAAGGTCCACGCCACTTACAGTTATAACATATTATACTATATTAGTATAATAAGGGCTGCGCCAAGTCCTGTGAATCCTAGTTTCAAACACAGATGTAAGATGTCGTTTGAGTTCATGGGGATACCACTATGAAAGCGGAGGCAATTCCTACGTCCAGCACAGAAATGAAGACACCATGTGGTAGATGTGGGTGTATTATTTTCTACAAGGGCGAACTCTGTATTTTCTGTGAAGCGGCAACAGAGATGCTTGCTGATGCGCTGATGGGTTTTGGTGTGTCCAGTAGTGCAATATGTGAGATTGATGTAGATTCGGAGGAGGAATGTGGGTGCGGCACAGATGACATCGCAATGCTTCCCACAATCAGAATCTGCGATATGAAACTGACAGGACTTCCTGACGAGCAATCAATGAACGATGCTGTCATGCGTGCAATAATGAGAGACTGTTTTTGTGAATAAGCGTTTCTTATTCATTCTGCCACACATATGTAAAATCGCAGCAATCATCACCATTCATCAATGTCTTCTCTCGAATTAATTTGATATTAGGATGATAGATGCTTGCAGATACAAAATCGATATCACACATTGTAAGCAAACCCAGATCAGCCGCATCAAGTTCTCTCATCGCCTTTGCCCAAATACACTCAGTTACTTTGTAGGTGACTCTGTCTGATTTACTATCTAATGTTTCACAGGTATGTGTCTTAGAAACTTGTTCAGAAGCCCACATTTCATCCATATGCTTCTTGAAATCTTTAAAATCTTGAATTTCTATCCCAGAGGTTTCTAAGAGATTTCGGATAGATTCAGATGTTTGTCTCGTAGCTAAATCTTTGAGTATGAAATGTGTTTTTTCCTTTCCAAGGACTCTCTCAAGTTCCCGTTGTAACGCAACTTCGCCTGACAGGGAGTTTTGGATATATCTTCCGAATGAGATGTCAATTTTCTCATCAAATTTGTGAGTCTTAGGTTTCGTCATTGGATTTCAATCCGTTTCAGATATGAAGCCGAAGGTAGATACAGATTATATTAGAAACTCTTTCTAAGCATTTTTTCACAAAATGGACGATGAAATCATTGCAGTCATCATCCTCATGAAAGAGTACTTAGAAATCCAAATGAATCGTTTCCCAGCGAACTCTCCCCTCTTCGACAGCATCTTTGATTTTGCGTTCGGTACGATTTAGTTTTGCATTTCCTGTCTTGATATCAGCGAGAACAACAGTGATGGGCTCATCTGATCTGTCATCTTTGGCAGCAGTGTATCCATCGAAAATAACGTAATCAATTGGTGCTCCAATGAAACGGGCATCCGAAGGATCGTGCTGGAAGATATCCCTATACATTGGCACCATATGTTCTGCAATCTTTCCTTTCAGTACAAATCGACTTCTATCAGCTGCATCCTTTCGAACAGCAGATTCTTGCTCTGCCCACGTCTTTTCAAACTCCTTTGTTACGATAGCGATACGATGACGAAGCTGCATTTTCATAATTAAGTAAACAAGTAATGCTAGAACAAGACCAATTGCTAATCCAATTAGAGTGTCTTCGAAAGCCATATCATTTAGTGTTATCGACTCCATATATTCTCGGGTAATTGTAGGGTATTAGCTGGAGAATATGTTGAAAATAGCGAATGACAATCATTTTACGATGGTTGTTACTATAACGATGGAATTGATTGGCTGAAATATCATACTAAGCTTGTAATCATTGGTGTTTTTTCCATGAAGATACAACCATCACTTTTCGGCTTCTAAGTTCATAGACTCAATTTCACAACAAAACGCGGATGCTGACCCTTAAGAGGGGATTTCGCAAAATGATGGGTGGCGGTTCAAGATGTCTGAGGAAACATTGAATCTTCTAAAGATCCTATCTGCAACACCCGGTCCTGTGGGAAGAGAAGGAATGATTCAAGATGTTGTCAAAGAGCATTTCAAGAAACATTGTGGAAACTTTACTCAGGACAGAATTGGCAATGTCATAACCACCCTAGAAGGAGATATGGGCAAGCGTTATGCACTTGTGGCTCATGCTGATGAGGTTGGATTTCTGATAAGTAATATAGATGAAAGAGGATTCATACGAGTAAAATGGAATACCCAAGGTCATATGCCAGATCTCAGATTGTTACCTGGGCAATGGGTCCTGATTATGACCGAGTCTGGAATGATTCCGGGAGTCTTTTGTGTGAAGACTGCACATATCGCAGGAGCCGAGGGAAAGAATCGCATTCCAACTTATGAAGAGATATTCCTCGACATCGGAGCGAAGACGCTTGATGAAGTGAATGAACAAGGCATAAACATAGGTGATCCTGTCATCTATGCAGCTCCTGTAGAGAAGTTGATGAATGACAATGTAGCTGGCAAGTCAATGGATGACAGAGTTGGTTTAACTGTCCTGCTTCGTGTACTCGAGCAGGTTTCAAAGATTGCAAAATCCAAACGTCCAACAATAACTTTCGTGTCAACGGTGATGGAGGAACTGGGAGCAAAAGGAGCCGCTGTGGTGGCAAAAGATCTCAATGTTGATGAGATCATTATATTGGATATCGGTCTTGCTGATGACTATCCAGGCACAAAAGGAGAAGCAGGTGTAGCATTGGGCAAAGGTCCAGTTGTCGTGATTAAAGATAACGCATTGCATTATTCTCACGAATTTGTGCAGCGTATAATCAAGACTGCTGAAAAGGAAAAGATTCCAATTCAACGTGCGGTCTTTCACTCATACATGACTGATGGTGTGCAGTTTGCCTCTCAGGGCCAAGTGGTTGCGGTCCTCGCTGTACCATGTAGATATTCTCACTCAAGTTTTGAAACTGTAAACCTCTTGGATATGGATATGACAATACATCTTGTCATGAAACTGTTATCGTCAAGTTAGTTGTCATAATTTGACATTCAGACCTACAATAAACCAGATTCGTGCTAAGATTGGCGTCATTAGTATGACTGATAGTATTTTCATTGCTAGGAGTAGCAGCATTACAAAACCTATAGCAACCAAGACTGAAATCTGTTCAACAATGAGACCAATTACGACCAGTAAACATTCTGTGAATGCCTATATCTTATAGAAGAGTAGTCAGATGTAACATTTCAACTATTGATTACTTACTCCATATGGCTCTACTCGTACTCTCATACTTTCACGAGAAACAATGACAACTTCGGTTCCGGAATCAATCTCGCCCACATCACACCTGGCTTCCCAAATCTCAGCCCCAACTTTGATTTTGCCAGAAACGGGTGTGACTTTATCTATGACCTTACCACGCATTCCTTTCAATTCATAGAACTGTTGAGAACTTTCGAGGAGTGATGGATAGATTAGATAGTATTTCCCAGCAACGAAGATTGCGGCACCTACAATCAATAGCACTGTGATAGGTAAAAGCCACTCTGGTTTTAGGTAATATACGATAGCAATGGCAATAGGAACTAGAATAAGCTCATCTACTGTTATTGCAATGAATTTAGCTCTTGGGGAGAAATCTACCAATTTTCACATCCAACCATCATTTGTGCTTCATTTGGTGTGGGAGGAAAAAAAGGTTTGCAACTACTGAGCTAATTCAAAATTGTGCAGATAGTACTATTGAAAAGGAAGACTAAGTGCGCCTCGTCTGTGACCATTTCTTGAAGACTGAAACTATCCAGATCATGGCTGGAGCAGCTACACTCTCCGCATTCACATATGTTCCAATCCTAGCAAGAGTACATCTGGGCATCTCAGAGATTCTAGTCACAATAATTGTAGGAGGATTTGCTACAGCAAGCTTTCTTTCAGCCTATATCTTTGGCAGAGCAGGAGATGTATATGGTCGGAGGGTAATCATCAGACTGGGATTGGTCGTAGCCTCCATTTCTTTTGGTCTTCTTCTAGTTTCATCAGATTTTGTAACATTGTTCATTGTGCGATTGATGAACGGTTTCTGCGTGGGGATGTATCCAGGAGCTCTTGCTGCATTTGCTTTTGAGTCAAAAATGAAGATGGGACGGTTTGCCACATGGGGTGCTGCTGGGTGGGGATTGGGAACACTGCTAGCAGGTTATGCAGCAGGTTTCAACATCTACTATGCATTCATCATGTCTACAATCTTTTTCGTCATAGCATTTGGTTCATCTCTAACTCTGCCTCCTTTAGATCAAGCTCCAATGTATGTTCCATGGTTCCCAGTTGAAACATTCAAACGAAACATCTCAGTATATTTGGCAGTCTTGATTCGACACAGTAGCGCATTTGCAATCTGGACACTATGGCCGTTGTTTCTCTATGACATTGGGGGTGACCCATTCATGATTTCAGTTGTTCAGGCCACCAGTGCAATTTTCCAAGTTCTGTTCATGGTGACTATAACTGATCGGTTCGAGAGTAGGCGATTGGTATCAATTGGATTAGTCGCATCTGCTATCACATTTGCGTGGTTTCCATTTGCCACAAACATAATCGAAATTCTTCCATCGCAAATCCTTGTGGGTTTCGCATGGGCAATGCTCTATGTTGGCGCATTGAAGTATGTGACAGAGAATAACGAGGAACGGTCAACAGCATCAGGACTGCTTCAATCAATGTTTTCACTATCAGGTGTCATAGGGCCCATTATTGCGGCTGTTATCTACACAATTTGGCCAGGTTATGCCCCGATCATGTTGTTTGCCTCAGTAATGTCGCTTCTGTCATACGGCCTGTTTTGGGGATATAATAGAAATCATCAGCTTGAGATAGTTGAAGGTCCAATCATTGAAACCGCCTAGCACGACGTGATTTCACCTCTTCGATTTTTTGACCGAAATTCACCTCAGACAGACGGTTAGCTATGACTGGAGAAATAATCATGACCATGATAGCAAAGACACCAATTACAGCTATGTCTATGAGTAACGTACCATAACTGCCTTCAACGAACATTCTGATCAGTGAGCGATATACATTGGACACTGGAAGATACTCGTTTGTTATATCAAATGATGAGCCAACGAGTTCCAGAGGAGCAATCCCACCTCCTACAATCCAGTAGAATATTGCACCTAGTGCACCTACAGGTACTACAAACACGGAGTTCCTGAAGATTGCCCCAGCAATCAATCCAATACCGGAGCTGAAGAGAGCAAGTAGGAAAGTCAGTGATACGAATACTAGAATATCTCCATTTGGCCAAACACCAAACAGAACAAAGCTGAGTATGAATAGAAACGGTATTGCAACATGGCTGATAACAACTCCACTCAACATCTTCCCCAAATAGATCGCATTCGGTGATTGATTTGATAGTACAAGTTCATCCATGGTTTCTTGCTCAAATTCTTGTGTCATTGCTGAACCTGCTGCGAATATCGCACCAAACATCACAGAGTAGACAGCAATAGTCCATGCCATGTATGCCAGTCTCGGAGGGGTGAATGGTCGGAGGTTCTCTAACTGGAAATCGACTAATGAATCATTAAAGAGATATGTCTGATAGAAGATGTCGATCTTACGAATGACAGGCATTCGGAGATTCTTAGTCAGGTCTTCATGAATATTCGCAACCTGTACATGAATTGAGGTTGTTTCATTATTAGCCACTGCCTCCTCAAACCCGTCAGGTATTGTAATTACGAGAAGTATCTCACCATTCTGAAAAAGGCTGTTGGCGGTTTCTAAATCCATGATTATCGGATCAAGTCGTGGAGGAATAGGATCGTACTCTCCTAAAATTTCGATGAGTCCTTCTGTATAGAACCCTGGATTCTGTTCCTCAATGACAACTGCTGTTTCAACGCCACTCCCAAAATAGACACCTCCCATGAGCATACTAAATCCTGCAAAGAACATGAGCGGTAAGAGAATGACAAGAATGAGCTTCTGGGGACTACGTTTCCAGACTCGAAGCTCCTTGACAAAACTAGCCTTGATGACTCTAAATGACACATTCATGATCTCTCAACCTCTCTCTTCATGAGCTGTGCTACAACAGCAGTCATCACAATCCAAGTACCCAGTAAATACAGAAAACCTGTCAGTAGACCTAAAGTTGTATCCAAGAAAAAGACTCGAGCCCATAAGGTGAGTGAGTGCGTAGTAGGAAGAATTCCCACTAGAATTCTGATTGGAGCAGGAGAAAGACCAATGGGAGCCATTCCCCCACCGAGTATAAAACCAACAACTGTGATGAGCACAGCAGCAAGTAAAGCCTGCTCTCGGTTTCGTATCTTCAGACCAATTAATTCCCCAACTGGAACTAGTGCTAGAATGGTGAGAAGCAGGATTCCAAATAGGATGATGATGTTTCCAATTGGCACCACTCCCATGCCAATACAAATCACCGGAGCTGAAATCAGGATGGCTGAGAATGACCTCGGAATTGCAGCAAGGGTCCTTCCTATAATCAAAGCAAGTCTAGGTGTAGGTGAATTCAGGGTATCTTGGAGGGCATTTGTTTCAAACTCGGTAGCTGTTAGCATTGCTTGACTAGCAAGGGAACATGCAATGAGAGAGAGCATTATTGCCACGGCGGCCATGTATTTGAGATTCGAAGGAGTTTCGATAAGGCTGAAGGACTCCTCAATTGAGATACGAGCATCTGATTGATCAAACTCTGGGGAAACAGCACCTTGGTTGAAAAGAAGAACTGCTGCTTCCAGTCGATGTACATAGTTCTTTACGATATCATCATTAGCATTGTTGATAAACATCAGAACGGACGTGTTTTGTCCAGACGTCACATTGTTTCCAAAACCTTCTGGTATCAGGATGTAGGCAATGAGTGAGGTGCTCTGGTATAATTCATCTGCAGTCTGTAAGTCATATCTTTCAATACTGAACCAAGTATGATTGGTAGTAGACACCATGTTTTCAATGATATCAGCCATATCATTTGCTTGAGGAGAGAGGTCTTCTACAACAAGACCACAGGCAAAAGACTCTCCACCTCCAACTGAGGTCCACATAATCGTATAGACTAACAAGAAGACAAATGGGATGATTAGACTGGGTCCAAGGAATTTGGGATCGCGCTTTGCTTGTTTCAAATCCTTCTTCACAATTGCTATGATCTCGCGAATCAACTCAATCCCTCAGTCTTGAACCAGTAATAGCAAGAAATACATCCCCAAGCGAAGGTTCTCTCATTGAAGCTTGTTTGACAGATAGTCCACTCTCTGATAGTCTACTAAGTACTATGGGCAAGTCAGAGTGACCAGATTGACTTCGAATCCAAGCAGTTCTTGGTCCGCCATTGAGTGGTTCAGAAACCTTCTCTACTTCAAATCCAACTTTCTCTTTCAACCATTCAGAGCCCTGGGAGCTATCCATGCCTTCAAGAAGAACCTCAATAAGAAAGTCCCCAACATACTGACGCTTAAGGTCACTAGGCTTTCCGTTAGCCACAAGCTGACCATTATCAATAACGACCACGCGGTCAGCAAGAGCTTCAGCCTCATCCATATAGTTTGTGCAGAATATGATTGTACGTCCTTCATCTTTCATCTTGCGGACCTGATTCCATATCAGATTGCGACTCTGAACATCGACTCCCAGTGACATCTCATCCAGAATAAGAAGTTCAGAATCATGGAGGATGGATCTCACAAGTGCAAGTCGTCGTTTCATTCCTCCAGAGTATGTCCTCACGAGATCGTCCTTTCGATGGGTCAGTCCAGACAACTCAAGCATCTTGGTTATGCGTTCTTGAACATCGCCTTTTGGAACACCATACAGCTCAGCATGATATTCAAGAGCCTCATAGGCTGTCAGGTCCTGATAAAGTGCGGTTTCTTGCGGCATGAATCCGATGAGCTTTCGGATCGCATCAAGATTTTCTGAAACCTCGTTTCCAGCAACTTTCACACTACCGGAAGTTGGTTTCAAAATTCCGGTAATCATTTTCACGGTTGTAGACTTCCCAGCTCCGTTTGGACCAAGAAGAGCCAAAATCTCTCCCTTTTCGACTGTAAATGAGAGAGAGTCAAGTGCCTTTATGTCGCCGTTATAGATATGCGTCAGTTTTGATATTTCAACTATTGAGGTCAGCTGAATCACCTACCTATAGAAAGAAGCTCTGAAACATATTATACTGGTGTCACGAAAGGAGTAACATAGTAGAGTTCATTATGAGGTGCATCATAGTTTCTGACACAATGACGCTTGAATTTCTTGTAGAACCCGAGGTCAGAGAGGTGCTGTTCCAACTAGTTTGGGGAGACAGGTTTGAGAAGGATATAATGTCCAATATGACATCTGACGAGAGTTTTGAGAGGATACGTGACAGGCTTGTTGATGAGGACTTGGTCTATAAGCTTAGAGGAGAGAATGACAGCCCCTATCTATCTCTTACCGACAAGGGCGTTGCGATTGTCAATCGGCTCTATGAAATTGAGAGAATAATCGAGGGAGAAGATGTAGATAGCGAATGATAGATCTGTCACTCCTAAAGTGACAAGAGGTTTAATATTCTGTGAACCCTGATATCATTGGGTGGTTATTTGGTCCAAGAAACCATTGTTGATGACCTAACGAGTCTTGGCTTAACTAAGAATGAAGCAAAGGCGTACCACGCATTAGTCAAATCGGGCAGAGCCACAGCAAGGGAAATAGCTGAGGAATCTGGAATTCCGCGAAGTAAGGTCTATGAAACCTTGGATCTGCTTGATAAGAGAGGGATCATCAAGAAAGTTACTGGTAGCGATCCCACGGAGTTTGATCCTGCTCCTGTCGATGCGGCTTTGGACCATCTAGAAGAGAAGGTCAAAAGATCTGCTTCAAGTGCTCGTAAAGTCCTAAAGGGACTCCAAGTCTTGAGGGACACAGAGTCCAAAGAATTTGCTTGGGCAGTTCAAGGGATGGAACAAGTAATTGTGGGAATGAGGACGGCCATTGAAGAGGCGCAGGAATATGTGTACATTGCTTCTGCATCGCCTGAGCTATTAGGTAGACTCAGAGGTGCATTCAGCTCTGCCAAAAGTCGAGATGTAAGAATCGAAGTATATACTACGACTCCCGGAGCTAGAGAAATTGAGGGGCTAGATCATTACTTAACTGTAAAGATAGCGATGCCAAGCAAGGAGATTCTCATAGAGAGTTTCAAAGAGATTTTCCAATCACCCAACTTCCCATCTGACGAATTGGAACCAACACGCATGCTGATAATGAACATTGATGGGAGGGAGAGCATCGGTGTGTTTCTTCCTCCTGATGATTCATCCCAACCATGGGCTCTGCACATCAGAAGTCGACTGGTTGTCATGATTCAATGGCATGTAGTCAAGACAGTCTTATCGGGTGTAGAGGCAATGATCCAAGGAGTCTTATTCGGATGATATAAAAATACGAGAGTCTTAGGACAACCTATCCTACAACATTGGAGTAACGACTATGAATGAAGCTCATCTCAAGTTCCTGAAATGTCCCAAATGTGGAAAAAAACTGCAAGGGAATGAAGACATCACTGATGGTGAGATTGTATGTAACAAAGGTCATGTTTGGAAAGTCACAGGGGGGATTCCATCTCTCGTACACCCACCAATTAGTGAGAAGGATGCCAAATGGATTGCAGACTATGACCAGATGGCAGAGAACTATGATGAGCTAGTCAAACAATACGATGATTGGTTGGGTATCGATATGATGAAGGAACGAGAGAACTTCATTACATTCGTACCAATTGAAGGTCCAGTTTCGATAATTGATGTCAGTATAGGAACAGGAGCCAACTTTATAGCTCTCTTCAATAAGTTCAAGGATCAGATTAGAAGATTTGACCTACACGGGATGGATTTGTCTACTGGTATGCTAGATGTTTCACGGAGGAAATTCAAAGAGAACGGTCTCACTGTAGGTCTTACTCACGGTAGTGTTTTCAATATCCCATTTCAGAATAACCTATTCGACATGGTCTTGCATTCTGGGGGGATAAATACGTTCTCAGATATTCCCGGAGCACTCAATGAGATGTTAAGAATAGCAAAACCCGGAGGAATCATCATCGTTATCGATGAGGGGCTTTCACCAAAGAAAAGAGATACAGAAGAGGGAAGTGCTATCATAAAGGCAAACACTCTATTTGCAGCAAAACCACCCCTTGAGCATATTCCTGAAAAAGCAAATGATGTAGAAGTCACATACGTCATGAATGAAACCTTCTATCAAGTTGTCTTCAGAAAATAGATGCTTCAATTTGGTGAAAATTCACCATTATTACTATTCGTTAAAAATAGGGGTGAGTGCTCAGGTGGCCTCCCACAAGAGCACTTCCTCAACAGTCAATTCTTGACGTTTTTGTACGTCAACTGTACGGCTCTCTTTGCGTGGACTACAAGAAACTGCTTCGTTGATTGGAGTCATTGCAATCTACCTGTATGTGTATGAATGAGTGATAGCATCAGTAGAGATCCGTTTCCTCGGCTTGAACTTCTTCTTGGTTGTTTTTGCTATTGCCATGTTTGTTTACCTCCTGAACTGGTAAGCGTACCCGAGTGCGAAGGTCGTTTGGATCCTCGCAATCTTGTTGTTTAACTTCTCAAGGTTGTTGGTTGTGAGTTTCGCTAGAGCCATCGTTTTTCACGTTGTATGTACACACCACTTTTCTATATAAGGTTTGTTCTCCAAACTATTGAGTACTAAATTGTTGTGTTGAAACACTAAAAATATTATATTGGTGGAAAAAATAGGATGTGCCAAACGTTTGATTTACAAATGGTGTCTTACATCAACAAATTTATATTCTGATTTATACGAATATAAAACAGGTTCGGGGTGGTTTAAAGAGCCCCTGGTGGATTTTAAAATCCAAAATCCACGAGAAAAATACGAACGATTCCCGGGCATATCCAAGTCACGAGACGGACCAACGAAACATTGGTGAGAAAAAAACATGGGCGATGACGACATCACAACAGAAATCACGGACAGCCTTGAAGGAATTGTCTTGACAGAAGAAGGCGAACAACCCCAGAAAGAGATTGTTTTTGTAACGGATGACGAGAGAGCCGAGGTTCTAGATGAACTTGTACGCTTCAACATCCTGCAGGTTCTACGAAAAGGTGTCAAAGACACAATCACTACAGAAACAAGAGATGAAGAAACGGGTGATAGAATCATCAGGAAACGAGATGTAAAACGAAATGTGTTGTCTGTTGTTGAGATTGTGAAGATGTCTCCGGACTGTTGTTATGATGGAGAAGAGATCACTAAGAACCAAGTGTACCATCACTTACCAATTTTGATAGAAAACGGCTATGTAATCAAATATGGTACAGTCACAACAGGTAAACGAACTACAGACTATTACAGAAGGACTGCAAAAGGATTCATGCTAACAAAAGGTGCTTGGGGTACTGAAGAAAAGCGAATTCGGGAGAAACTTGGAAGTTTTACAGAAAAAATGCTTGAAACCTTCAATTTGGACCTCTCAGAAGAGAAGCGCAAAGAATTGTTAGATTTGAGTGTAAAGAGAACTCAGATGCAGTATGAGTGGAGATCCAAAATTGCCGAAATGGTCAGTCTAGATGTAGCAAACAAAGAAATTCTGAACATGTATGAGATGCTACTCGATTATTACTCCGTAGGATTCAAGGAATATATGGATGTAATCTACAGAATTAGAGAAATCCTCTTTCCTGAAGAATAGTCTAGAAAATTCAAACGTGGCCTTTTAGCTGAATAGCTGATTTGGTCACATCAATGATTGATAGTTCGGGCACTGCATGAGGAGCTGCAAAAGCAATCGCCCAGATCTCTTCATCAATTTTCACTAAGAGGAGATGGCCTTTGTCACCATCAGCAGTAGCGATATACGAGTCTACTGTTGAAGACGCCTTCTTGTACTTCATGCCCCCAGCTATCACAGAGGATTTGTCTTCCTTGATCGCTTTAATAATTACATCTGCATCTTCGACAAGGTCCCAGTTCTCTGTTTGCCAGATTATTGCTCCTTCCTTTACCACAGCAAATGCTTGAATCTTGGGATTGTTAGCATAGAGCTGATTCCATTCGTTCCCGATTATTGTGCTCAAAGAAAGCCCTCCAGTTTCAAAGAGAAGTAATCGAGGGGGATTCCTCCCTGTATGTTCCCCCTGATTCCATGGTTAAATCTTGCCTCGAAGGGTCTTAGCGGCTCGGTCTACATCAACATAAACACCATCTGGCTGAGCACTTGCATCAGCCCACGCCACAACCCATCTATCACCAGCAGCATCTATTTTTGTCAGGATTAGAATCCCACTTCCCTGAACATTTCGTGCCACAAGGCTTTCTGGAGTAGACCTCATCGTACTGTATTTGACTGAGTTCTGTACAACTGAAGAGCTTCTTGATTTTACTGCGGCGATCAGACTTGAAGCCTCAGCAGTCAAATCCCAATTGTTACTCTGCCACAGAACTTGTCCAGATTCGGTTATGACACCGAAGGCTTGAACCATATTTCCCGAACTATTGTATGCTTGCGTATATGCATCCATTACAGGATCGCTCATGTGAATTCACCCCGTATATCTACGGTCTATATAAGAACGTCCTGTACCTTCTCCAAATAAACAAATCCTTGACGGCCCTGTCTTCGAATTTCAAGCACACTCATATGGATTGGTGCATCCTGAATGGTATGTGTACTGCGATTTGGGAGAGTGAAAAGGGAACGTTCATCAGATTCCTAGTACGTCCCAATTCCAAAGAACGGGAGTTTATTGTAGGGATTTCTTCTGAGAATGTCATGGTCAATCTGAAAAGCCCAGCAAGACAAGGAAAGGCTAACACCGAATTGGTCAAACGACTCACCAAAGTACTTGGCATCTCAACATCCAGCGTTAGACTTGTTTCGGGACATAAAACAAAGGAAAAAACACTCTTGATACATGGACTGGGCGTCCAAGATGTTCAAAGGATGCTCGCAAATATGACATAGGCAGTTATATACAGGAGAACGAAGGCAAGGCATGGTCAACATCGATTGAAACCAGTGGATATACCTTTGACTCGGAGAGAGCAGCTGTGAGAGACAGAACTAGAAGATTCCTTAGTTACATCTTTGCAGGATTTATCTTCTATGTTCTCGCTGCAATGTTGTTAGGCCGCTTTGCTGAACCAGCTGCAATTATTGCTCTCCTGACATCATTTGTATTCCTCTATCTCTCCTTATACAGACCCCCACCCGATTTTCTAGATCGTGTAGTAATATTCTGCTTCGCTGCAATCTATATTCCACTCAGCTTCTTAGCACGAATTTTCTCAGAGATGGTCATCATATCAATAGCAATTGCATTGACCTATCTAGCAATTCAGACAATATTCAATCCAGATCTAACGAGATCACTTCTCTCAGGTTTATTCCTTGCTGGCGCAATATATTCAGGAATTCTAATGATCTTAGGTCGATGGTACAATCTGGATGTCATAATAGCTCTTGTGACGACACTTGCACTTCTCTATTTCATATTGTACCGACGTCCGTTTGAAATCAGAGAGCTAGTTGTTGCAGTCTTTCTCACTGCAATCTATCTGCCGTTTAGTCTGTTTGCTGGGATTTTCTCTGAGATGACTATTGTGACGATTGGAGCTATAGTAATCTACATAGTTATGACAACAAAGATACGGCCAGATCCGAAGAGATCATTTCTTGTGGGACTTTATTCTGCTGGAATCTTCTATACACTTATTTTGATGGCAGAAGGAAGATGGCTTCATCCAGATGTCATTTTCGCTTTGGTTCTGGAGATCACACTTCTTTACATGTCAGTATTCAAAAAACCTCCAGACAAGAAAGAACTTGCAGCGATTACGACACTGATTTTGATATATCTGCTTCTTAGTGCATACTTTGCCTTCTTCACTGAAGCTGTAGTAATGGCCATTGGAGGTCTTGCAATCTATGGAATCATCAGAGCCGAACCAAAATTCCCACTCACAAAACGGGCATTGGGTACAGGATTGATTGTTGGCATAATTATGACGTTCATGGGCATCTATCTTGCCCTTAAGCTCGGAGTAGTATTTCTAGTTGGAGCGGAAATGTTAGGAGCCATAATACTTAGTGTGTATGGAAAATACACTTGCGAAGAGAATGCAGTGGTAGTGGCGATTGCAAACTCGTCATCAATGATCGCAATTGGTGTTTTATTGACATATCCAGCAATTGCTATCTTCGATACAGCAAATCCTTTGTTCAACACGTCTCTTGCCGCATATAATCCAACAACAACTCTGATATTCATCGTTCTCACAACTGGCATCAGTGCAATCTTCGGACTCATTCTCTTGGCTCCCTTCAGAGACCGCTTTGAGAAAGAGGCTTGGCCCCAGGTACAACCACAAGCGGAGTGTATCAACTCAATTGGAGGAGATACGGAAGCCAAGAAATCTGTGGGAATTGGAATTGTTGCTTCTGGTGCGTGGGTAGGCGCATCTAAGATTGGAGAAGGGATTTCAGGCTCTTCTTTGAGTACTGTTCCAAATGCTCTGGCACCCATTATTCCGGCTGCGTCTGCAATTCCAGATTGGATTGGGATAAGCAACTCTCCGATGATTGCTGGAATCGGATTCTTTGTTGGATGGAAACGGGCTGTTGTCATGGCTATTGGTGGTGTGATTTCGATTCTCATCTGGATATTCTTGGAGGGTGCCGTTGGAGCAGTGGAGTATAGTACACATCTAAAGAGACCAGAGATTCTCTATTTTGCCTTGGGTCTATTTGTCACTGTCATCCTTGGAGATGTCCTCAGTGGAAAAAAGGAGGAGAAGAATCTCACTCCGGAAGAATTTGACAGGACCACAAAGAAAACAGAAGAAGACGGAGCCATAATTGTTGATGCTCCGCACAAAACTGAGGAACTCCCAAGAGTCTTGAGAGTGAAACAGGAGCTGTTCTCAATTGAAACCTTTAAGGAAGAAGTCAGAGAAATAGTCGATAATCCTAGGGAGTATCTTAGGTCTCACAGGGGTCAGGTTCCCCCATGGATCGCAATTCTGTCAATGGGTATATTCATGGTCATTGGAATCATCGTCTTCTGGTTTATCGCTCCTTTCATGCAGAGTGAAACGGCACCTCTAAGGATTCACTGGCTTTTGTTTATCTTTGGAACACCACTTGCATTAGTGTCAGCATACTTTACAGCCAGAGCCATAAGTGAAACCGGAATGCTCGCAGGATACATCTCCGACATTGTAGCAATCCCTGCCATCATATTCTTCAAGGTCACATTTTCAGCGATAACAACATTCATGGGAATGTTGGGAGCAGTGCAAGATTCTGCAATTGCATTGCTAGTTCACCTTAAGCTCGGTAGACTTACTGGCGTACGTGGAAGAGATGTTCTGAAAGCAGTTTCTGTTGGTGCAATGCTTGGTACAACTGTTGGCTCTCTCATCACATTCCAGATATTCAATGCCTATGGATTTGGGAGCTCTGACTTTCCAGCACCAGCTGCACAGCTCTTTGGATTTCTTGTAACAAGTCTGGAAGGTATAGGTAACTTTCAACTACCTGGATTGAATCTACTTGATGTTCCTCCACTTTTTGCGTTTCTTTATCTCTTTATGTGGGCGATAGGTGGATTCCTTGCAGGACGAGAACTAAATAGACGAGGTTTGAGTCCAATCAGCCTGGTCGTGGGAGTGCTAATCCCGCCTGCTACATCAGTTACAATTCTGATAGGTGGATGCATCAATTACAGAGTAAAGCAGATACAAAAGCCAATAGCTAGGGTTCCAGACCATATTCCACAACAGATTGAGGTCTATGAAGCAGGTTACAGTCACACAAGTCGGGTACTTAGTGGGATTGTAGCTGGAGAGGCGGTTATTACGGTGATTTGGGTTATTTTGAGCGCATTTCTTATCATTTAGATAGAGTATCGACATGCTCAGCAAGCAGCTGCAAGAACTTTGGAAAGTCATTCCTATCAAGACTGGCTCCTGCTGCTGCAGGATGTCCACCACCTGAGCTTCCATCAATGTCTTTCAGAATGATGTTCAGTGTTCGATTCAGGTCGACGGTGGTACCTCTTCGTCGTATGCTCATATCAACCTCATCATCGGAAGACCGAGCACTGATACCAATCTTCGAATCGGTGACATATGCTGAGAACTTAGCGCTTTTACCACGATACCCATTGATCGGCATATCAAGGATATAACCTATTGGACCAAGTTTTCGGGCATTTTGCTGAACATATCTAAATACCTCATGCTCAATACGTGTGGCTTTTAGAGCTAGAGAAACGATATCGTCCATCGAACTAGGTTTTATTCCCATAGCAAGCTGGTGAACCAGATCCTTTGACTCACTCCTATAATCAATCTCTTGTAGTGCTTGTACAAGTAGTCCTGCTTCAAGATAGAGTGTCCTCTTGTCAACATCATCGAAATGGGTTTTGGCAAACGGTGTTTCGTCACAATAGTCACCAATCGCCCCGTATAACGCAAGACGAAGTGAATACTCAGGTAGAGTATCATTGAATTTTCTATAAACTAGTTCAGCTGCACAAGGACCAGTATCATGAAACAGGTTAACTCTATTCTCAAGCTCCCTACGCTGTTTGGTCGTCATGGGGTGATGATCAGTCCAGTGAATGACAGTAGAACTAGGAAAACGATCCAATGCTTGCAATAGTTCGTCAAACTTTCGTGAATTGATTGCAATATCACTAACATGAACTGTATCAGGATTATCCTTTGCCACACGAAACATATCTTGATGCACTTGCGAGGGTCGTGTGAAGTAGAAATCAGATCCCGGAAATACCAGTAGGGCGATGGCACCAGAGGTTATTCCATCAAGATCGCCATGAGTTAAAACAACACTCTTAGTCATTGAGGTTCCACCATTGGCTCTAACGTTTGAACGTTTCTTCAAGAGCCTTGTCCCATTCATCAACTTCAGACTCATCGCCCTTTCGTTTCTTTCTGGCTTTGGTACGGGCTTTTCGAGCTTTTTCAGCCTCGCGTTTTTTGCGAGCTAACTCCTTCTTCCTTAGCTTCACAGCCTCTTTCTCTTCCTTGGTCATCTCCTCCTTCTCAACGACTTCTCTTCTAGAGAACCAAGAGATTATCATGGCTGTAAATGGAAATAGTAAGACGACTGGTACAAGAAACAGAAGAACAATTTCGGGTTGGATGAGTTCCACGCTGCTCTGTATTCCAATAGGCAAGTTGAGGAGTATTGAAACCACGCTAGGACTCATCAAAATGAATGATAGTGAAACAACTGTGAGAAATCTTATTGCAGACCCTGTTATGGTTGAACCAATGACATATGATGATGAAGGTGCTGCAGCTTTTGCAGTAAGTTCATCTCTGGCTCTTGAATCGGTCTGGAGTAATTCGTCAACGTAGATTTGAAGTCTACGAACATCAGAAACTGCATCAAGGCTCTCTAAAGCATCCTGGGTTCCAACCACTTTACGTTCAATAGCCTCTCTAAGAAAGGAGAATGCTGTTGCTCCTGTTGTACGACTCATACCAGTTGTACTTACTTTTTCTCCACGCTCAATCGCATCTTGTTTTCTCGTAGCTTGACGTAGTGCTAGAAGCTGTTTCTTCAGTGTTTCCTCTCGATCCTCGACTGGCTTTCCAACGGAGTAGCTGTATATCATCTGATAACTGACTTCAAGATACGCAAACGAAACTAGGGCTAATAGTTGAGCTGGCATCTGGAGAAAGACCATGAAATCCCCTGGAAATGGATTAAGGTCAGGGACGATGAGAGCCCTAAAAGCTGCAAGTATCACTATCGCTTGAATCGAGAGAAATGCTCCACCTACATACTTATGCTCCATTCGAGCAAGTGACTGCAAGAATAATGCAATTCCAACTCCAGCAAAAAGGAAGTACAGAAAGAGGAATGTGTTGTCCCAAAGAGCGAAGAGTACATCCAAAAGATTTGTTTGGAAAGAGGTCCAAACTTCCGCTACATTGGTCAGAGGATCTGAAACCCCGTAGGGTTGCATATACCAAGTTCTAAGAACCAATGTATTGTAGAGACCTATAATCAGATCACTTGGCATTGCACCTCCAGCGAATGCACTCACCAGCCCACTAATCATTGTAGTAGTTAGAAAGAACACAATAAGAGAGAGAAGTCTGAATACTGTAACCACGAAGTTATACGGAGCATCCCAGTGCCAAAAATCATTGACATCAAGTAGGTAGTAAACAAGAAATGCCATACCAGCGAAGGTAGCGATGGATGCAATGCGAAGTATCCAAGTGACAACCTTCAAAATGTTGCCACCCCCTTCTGTTTTGCTTGTTCGTATGTCCTGATGATTGTCGGCAAGAAATCTTCAGGGCCTACATTGATGACTTGAATATTAAACCTAGCAAGTGCTCGAGCAATCTTGGTTCTACGTTCCCAGAGTTCCTCTGAAACAGCTTCTGAAAGCACCTTTTCAACTGGTCCAAACTGACCAACAGGCGCTTCAAACCAAGGACCAAAAGGACTAATCACCATGGCTTTGTGTCCATTTGCAACAAGTGTCTTCATTGCATTTAGTAGAGGAGCTGGACTTTGTTCCAAGTCTGTCAACCAGATGATCAATGACCGTTTCTTACTTTGTGTCACAACATGTGAAATTGCTGTTTCGTAATCGCTCCAACCCATTGGTTCTGCCATAGCGAGAATCTCTAGAACATCATACATGTGATTAGGTCTTGCTCCTGGAGGCACATATCCATGAACCATGTCGCTGAACACACATGTGCCAACTAGATCTTTCCTTTCAAGACCCATGTGTGTGAGTAGAACAGCTGCTCTTATTGCATACTCAAGCTTAGTATTTTCTGGGTACCCGTTACCCATACTACCACTAGTATCAACCATGCAGATTACCTGGACATTTTTCTCTTGCTCCCATTGTTTGATGACCATGTCACCACGTTTTGCACTAGTCTTCCAATCGATGAGTCGGAATTCATCCCCAGGAACATATTCTCTGAAACCAGCAAAATCAGTCCCCATTCCCACTGTCTTGGTGCGATGTGCTCCAAACATGAGACCAAGCTGTCGTTGCTTGCCAAGAGCTTCCATTCGACGGACGTCCTTCCAAGTAGGATAGACTAGGACCTCAGTCTGTTCCTTGAGGATTCGCTTGTAATAATGAAGACCAAGTCGGTCACGCATAATGACTTCTGTGGGTCCCAAGTAATAGCGTCCACGCATGCGTGCTTGTAGAATATATGAGAAAGTCATACTGCTTCCGGGTTCAATCCTTGAAGCCATGAAGTTCTCGCCAATTGCTAGAATCCAAGTTTCTGGGTATTGGTCATGGACTTCAATGAAATCAAAATGACGCCTGGATGCATTACGAATTGTAACTCTCACACGAATGAAATCGCTTGAGAACACCTTTACCTTGTCAATTTGACGATCCACTTCAATGCCAGCTAGATTAGCAGTCAATGCAAAGAGAGGCAACGTGACGACTAGACCAATCACGAGATAGACTCCTAAGAGGACGAGGTAGAAGTTTAGAAAGGAGAATCCACTAGTCAATAATAGAACTCCTGCGAAGACTACCACGAAGCCTCTCTGCGTTATCACTACTCACATTCTCCTGAGAGGGGTATAGCTGCTACTTGGGACAGTCGACTTCACCGAGAATCTTAGCTACTACTCTAGCTACTGTGAGTCCTTCAAGCTCAGCCTCAGGCTTTAGGATCAGTCTGTGGTTCAGTGCTTGAACTGTGAGTTGTCGTACATCCTCAGGAACCACATAATCTCGACCGCTCATAGCAGCCCTTGTCTTGGATCCATCCATAAGAACCAGAGATGCTCTTGGTGAACCTCCGAGCAGAATCTGTGGGTCGTTCCGGGTTCGAACAACTATATCTCGAATGTAGTTGATGATATCCTCCTCAATGAAGACTGTTCTGCAGGTGTTCTGCATCCTTACCATCAGTGATGGGTCTGCAAGAACACTGAGATCTGTCGCTTCACCAAGGTGCTTCCTTCTAATGACCTCGGCTTCCTCAGAATCCGTCGGGTAGTCGAGTAGAAGCCTGAACATGAACCTATCAAGCTGTGCCTCAGGAAGGGGATAGGTTCCTTCCTGTTCCACAGGGTTCTGTGTAGCGATGATCAGGAATGGTCTTGGGAGCTTTCTGGTCACTCCCTCTATTGACACCTGGCGCTCCTCCATCACTTCAAGCAGTGCGCTCTGTGACTTTGGAGGGCATCTGTTGATTTCATCCGCCAAGACCAGGTTTGAGAACACTGGACCTTTTCGGAACCAGAATTCACCTGTTCTCTGGTTGAATACATTGCTCCCCAGCAGGTCTGCTGGGAGCGTATCCACTGTAAGCTGTATTCGTTTGAATGCACAACCGAGGATTGATGCAAAGGTCCGTGCCATGTAGGTCTTCGCTATACCTGGCACACCCTCAAGCACAACGTGACCGTTGGAGAGGAAAGCAATCAAGATGTCCCGAAGGATGTCATCCTTTCCAACGATAATACGGCCACATTCTCGAATAATATCACTCGTGAGTTTGTGTACCTCATCAATTGACATCGTCGCGGAGGTATCCACAACCACAGTGTCGTTCGTTTCTTCTTCTGTCGTCAATTTCTTCTACCTCTATTTTCTTTTTGTTGTATCTATCATGTTTGATTGGATATTACGCATGAAAAAGAAGAGCTCCATCATCTCGCTCTCCTTGATTGAAATATTCGGATCGGACGAGATGTCCTCAATCCGTTTAATCATTCTAAAGAACTCATCCTGCTTCAGTTTGGGATCTTTGTAATGCATTACTTCCCATACTTTCTCAGGATTGTATTCAGTCCATTGTTGGGCTTTCCGTAAACCTCGTCTTAGTCGTCTGTAAAGCATCTTTACTACACGAGCATAGTTTCCTTCAGTTCTGTAGTAGGACATCCTTTCGCTGAAGTATGTCTGCCCTCTTCTGAGAAAGACATCTGATACACTCTTTACCTCTGGTTTTTTGATATCTGGCAAGTACTTTCTAATGCCTACTGCAGTAAAGAGAGGATAGATTGCTGATAGCCAAGGCATTGAAGACAACCATAGAACTCGGCCAAGGTACAGACCGAAAAAGAACTCACTCTCAGTGAAAGGCACCTCAAGAAGTTGTTCGCAGAATAGTACTGGTTGTGTTGTATCACCATGAGTGAGCCACTCTATTATATTCGCGCCAAATCGTTGATTTCCAGAGAATCGTCCATACATATCGTTATTGAAAACACTCGGGTCGCTGACTGCGACAATCCTCCCGCCAATGGAGCTGTTCACACTTGACAAGTCAATGGCACCTGCTACAGGAAGGCTACCACTCCATTCGTCTGGGTCTGGATCTGGTGTTGGATCACTGATGTTCTTTTCACACCAAGCTCTGGGTGTAGTCCAAGCAATGCCTGCTTGTCCCATCATACTATACGGATTAAGAGCCGAAGCCCAGTTTAAATGAATCTCAGTCACTCCAGCAGTCAGTGCTCCACCATCGAATCCCGCTCGTAAATCAGTGATGATGGGCAATCGTGGCTCTTTCGAAGTGTCATAAGAGTCCAAGTCCAAGAGTACTCCTCCTGTAAATGAGAGTAGACCTGCACTTTGGTTATCTCCAGAGAGAGCACCTAAGAGATAGTTTAGTAACGCGAACGACGAATTCGCAGACCCAAAGTCATCAGCTATGAAAACTCCACCTCCCATCAGTAAATGCGAGTAGATTACAAATGCCGCATCCAAACTGAAGTCCCTCACAGGACCCATGATGGCAATTACTGCAGAGCCATTGTATCGCGTGGCAACACTCATGCTTGCTTGAATTGAAAGAACTTCTCTTCCTGTATCTGAAATACTAGATGAGTACTGGCTAAGACCAAACTCAGAGTCATTGTAGATTGAAAAGTCATAGGCATAGTGTGATGTAGCTCCAACCAATGGACCTATAGCTAGAAAAGCTACTGGAAGCCATGACAAGAAGAAAAGGATGACTTGCCCGTACTCTTTCCAGCCCATTAGTATCTCTCCGTTTTCTTACTCTACTGGTGCAGTTGAATCAATTCTGGGATATAGATCAGTGAAAATTCGAACTGCTTCTTCATACCTCTCACGAGTCATTTCATGATGTGAGAAGCGAGCCTCTTCGTATGTCTGCACGAACTGTTCCACAGTCGCAAGATCAAGTGGGATAGTTTGAAGGACCCGGTCTAAGTACTCGCGAGCGGTTTCGTTGTGACCTCGCTCCGAGCCAATTTTTGTACCGCACATCTGTTCGAAGGTTCGATACGCCAGTGTTATTGACGCACCATACTTGCCAGTATCTGCCAACTTCTTGATGTTTCGTAACTTTGTGGGTATATCAATCCCTCTCGAAATTCCTGGGGCGCCGCGGAACATACCCCTTACTATATACAGATACGCCAGGACGGCGATCACTGCACCTACAAGCAAGATACCTGCTATGAGTAAATCTGTTCCTTGCAATGGATTACCACCTGCTGTTTGAATATTAATTGTGAAGCCACTATACACAATTGGTGTGACTTCTGCTGATAGAAGTGTAAGTGTGAAGGATATAGAAGTTCCTTCTACGAATGGACCCAATTGATAGGAAATGACTCCGTCAGAACCTGTGGACATAATGAAATTGTCACTATCGTTCAGTCTCAAACGGACATTTCGATTGAGTATTGGATTACCATCTAGTCCCGCGAGTCTGAATTCTATTGAGAATTGTGCTCCGGGATCCACTCTTGTTGGAGTTGACGATTGAAAGTCAACATCTGTGAAAACATGAATCGAATTGGTCGACTCAAATGAGTCTGGATCAATGAATGGCCCACCAGGGTAAAAAGCAGTAACCGTGAAGAGACCATCCCCTTCTGTCCAAGACACGGGTACAGTCAATTCTACTGTCATTCTACCGGTT
>JBHLRQ010000032.1:0-30437 GCA_048882385.1 Candidatus Thorarchaeota archaeon
CTGGCTCCGATTACACCGAGGAATTCTCGTTTATTTGCAAAGAAGGATGCTCCCTTCAATGCGTAGAAATCGCCAAAGGCTACCTTGAGATCTATGATATCGATTTCTCTATGGGTTTCTTTGGTCTCCATATCATACACCTCCTACCTTGTCACTGACTCTATCAAACATCCTACGTCCCTCCTCGATGTCTGACATCAGTACTCTCAGAGCCTCAATTTTCTGTACCCTGTCAAGATCTTCTCTTTGAATTAGATCCTCGAGTTGTGTGAAAGCTGCCAGGAGGGTGTTCAGAGTGTTGTCAATTTCTCGGACAAGCTCAGGTTGAATCTCAGGTATCCTGAGTCGTTTCTTCATTCTTCTTCTGTTATAGACTAGTAATCCAATTAGACTTCCAAAAATACCAATAGACGAAATGAATGCAATCTGTGCCATTGTGAGCCAGACTGGCGGAGGAGGTGGACCAGTAGGAGGTGGAACCTCATAGAGATAGAAGGTGACACATGCATAAGTCATTGCGTAATCCTCACTCCCAAGAATGAGAAAGATTCCATTGATTCTCCCTGATGACCTCCAGTAACTTGGAGCAAACTGTGACGAATAAAGTCCGTCTTCGACGAATCCAGCAATGAAGAATGCGAGGCTCCCATTTGGAAGCTCGTATGCTATTGCGACGAAGAGATCATCTACAGGGTTTCCATAGTAATCAGTCAGCACGAGGTTGACATAGACGCTCTTTCCTGCCTCATACAAAGTTGTATTCTCTGAAAGACTAGTTTCAGCAGTCAGAGTGTTACGAAGCAAGTATTGATTCAAATTGTCCAAAAGCAAGCTGTTGTTACATTTTACGAGATTCTTGTTCATGAAGATTTTTGAAGAACCAAAGATTGCCAAGTCTGGAGTAGTATCGTCAAGCATAACCACACTGTTTCCATTTAGTCGAACCTGAGCATTAGACTGATTGTTCATGACATAGGTGCCTCCGCCTAGCCACATCGATTCCAGGCCAGCGCCAAACAATGATGTTGTAACGATATCTGTTGTGTTCTCCTTGTCATGAGTTCCTGCAAGATAGTAGCCATACTCCAACAGAACGGGATTCAATACAGTTGTATTCGCATTGTCATCATTGTCTCCCAGTATTATTAGAGTTCCACCATTTGCAGTGAATTCTCTCAGAGTTTCGATTTCTGTTGAATTGAACTCCTCAGTTGGTGCGATGATGAACACAGTGGAGAATTGTGCTAGCAATACTGGATCCAGCTCCATTCCAGGTGTTTCAATTAGATCTAGACCAACATCAGCCATTCTTTTGTCCATGTTTGAAAGACCTGAGAATGTGGTCATTCTGAATGCGTCGAATAGACCTGAGAGTGAGTCTAGACTACCAAGGTCAGTCAGACTAAATTCTAGACCTTCTGTTGCATCCTCCTGAGGCGGTTCCTCCTGAGCGAGGGGGAAACTCATCCCGCCTGCTTCTCCGGTCAGATTACTTGTGCCTCCAAACCCTCCCGCATCCCCAAGAAGACTACCAAAGCCGCCTCCATGAGATGTGTCTAGTAGCATCATTGCTCGTGGATATTCAATTACTCTTTCAAGAGTGATGTTGGTTGTCCATCCAAATTCCGTTTCAAGAACGTAATCACATCTATGATATCCATCAATGCCTATTGGGGGCGCCAGAATAAACAAAGAGAAATCATAGAATCCTTCGATTGTGTCTGCACTTGCCAAGGACATATTACCCCAATCAGACGCATTACCATGGTTTGTAATTGTCAGGTTTCCTAGAGATTCGGTCGTAGACAATACGAAACTGTATAGTCCAAAGTCTGCTGGGAATCGTACATCAAATGGTGCAAATGGGAGTATCTTCGGAAATACTGATGTCGATGATATTGGCGTTATGATGAACACATCTCGCAGGATGAAATCATCCAATAGCCCCACTGCTGATGTCATTAATCCAGATATGTCGGAAATCAGACCAATGATCTGGTCTAATCCCGTCGATACCGCCCAAGCTGCTGTTCTAATTCCCTCAGTTTCGGGACGCCACTCAGTGACTAATTTCTTGGCTTTGAAAGGCTCAATGTTTTCAAAATTGAAATATCTGGCAAACACAGTTCCATTATTGTCCCCTGTTTCAAGCACCAACATTGCACCCAAGGCTGTTGTGTTCTCTTCTCCAATATTCATTATGACAGCTGTAGACTGGTATGTGTTTCCTGCCTCAGCAATTCTGGGGACATCTGCTTCGACTACAATCAGGTCTCCTTGGTCTATTGCCCCTTCAGGAATGTCATTTTGCCACATTGCATCTATCGAGGCATCAAGGATTGTTCGATTTTCACCAAAACCAAGTGCAATTGTGACATTTACAAGCTCGTCTACATCCAACGTACCAAAATCCCATTGAAGGGCAAGACCAACATCTCCGTCAAAGACCGTTGAGTCAGTTAGATTGTTGTTTGAAACATGGTTCGATATCGTGGATGAGTTGCCAACTTCGAATGCAGAGAGAGGGATACTTGAATTCATTCCCACGTAGAAATTGCCATAGGTTTCTGATAGTCCATATGCAAAGAGTTGCTGATTGTCCAGGTCATACTTTCCATGATCATTTTCTCCATCAAGATAGAGATCTAATGAATATGACACGTAAAGACTCACGTTTTCTACTGGTTCGTTTCCTATGTTGAATATGAATGGAGTGATTCGAAATGCTGTCAGAGGGAGAGGTGAGTATGTTGTTAGATTGTATGACTCGACAAGGAAGGTGACATAAATCGAGTCATTATGGGACAATACACCAACATACCTGTTGTATGGCATATTTTGTGACGAAGAGATAACTTGATGGAACTCGCTCTTGACATCAAACATCATCAGGTTTGTAGGATCTTCGTTGTTCCATTTGAGTGAAAACATCCCCATCATAAGATGAATGCCTGAATCCTGAGGATTTCGTTCATCAAGTGCAACAAGAGTTGTTCCAAAACTGCTCATCAGCATAGTTGTAGATGCATCTGTGCCACTTGCAGAAATGAGACCCAGAGCAAGCAAAGGTAGACTTGTAGTTCGAGCGTGTGGATCTGCGGGAGTCTGCTGAGTACTCAAATAGTCAAAAGCTGCCTGTAAGTTGAGTAGTCCAGCTCCTCCATCATTTGCTCCATATCCAATATTGGTAGCGGTATCTCGAAGAACATTTGCTAATGTAATTGGAGTTACTCTATCAAATGCTTGTATCAGAATTGCGGCTGCACCAGCTGTTATTGCTGCGGAGGCTGCTGTTGTGTCCGCAATCGTGTAATTCTCGTCGTATGTTTCACCAATAGATCCGCCCAAGAGTCCTCCAAGACCACCTAGGTCTCCAAGATCACCAAGTCCTATGTCGCCAAAGCCAAGACCTGCAAGACCTGTAAATGGTTTTGCACCAACAATTCCTACACCTGGAGCAACTAAATCTGGTTTGGTCAATAGTGAGAGTGAAGGTCCTCTTCCCGAGAAATCTGGTACTCTCTGTAACTTTGTATCGTATGCTCCCACACAGAATGCTGCAGCATTTCCGCCGGGTGACATGACAGTGAGGTAGTCTGGTCCATCATCACCAGACGCCGCAACCACAAAGATGCCTTTTTTGGCTGCAATCTCCACAGCCTCAGATACCGCATCACCTGGTGCGCCCAAAGTGTTGAACGGTAAGAGAATGATGTCCGCTCCTCTGCTGCTTGCCCACTCAATTCCTGATACAATCCAGCTTGGGGCTGCAAAGAGACCTCCAAGAGTCACCTTTGCAGAAAGCAGGGTCGCTCCTGGAGCGATGCCCGCATACGTTCCATCTGAACTATTCCCTGAATTTACTGCAACTGACGCGGCATAAGTTCCATGCCCAATTAGGTCAAGCGGCAAAGTATCAGCTTCAACAAAGGAAGCAAATGCAGCCACGCTGAAATCAGTCTGGAGTGGGTCTACACCAGTATCTAGTACGGCAATAACTGTACCAGTACCATTGTATCCTGCATCCCAGAGGTTTCTTGCTCCAATTCGATCAATTAATGGGATATAATCCCCACTCTCTGAAGCTGTAATTGATGTCGTCTGAACCTGTTCAATCGGAGTTATTTCGTTGGACCAGATTTTCGTGATGAACGCTTCTTTGGCGAGTTCCATTATGGACTCCCCAAGCATTTTCACATGGAACATACCAATTGATTCAAAGGAATTGACTAGCTCAGCTGCTTTGTCAGCATAGAGTATCGCATTTTTGGCTTTGAATTCTCCAACTTCTTGGTTGTATCCAACTAGAACATCAAGACGTTGATTCAGAGAAGTTTGATTGAGTAGCGATTCATCTATCTTGTCAATAGGTTCAACAAAACTCTGATAGGGATTGATTCCAACTGCAGGTGGAACCACGGTAAGTCCACTGACTGTGATTATGCACACCAACAGGTATGCTATCACTTTCTGGGTCAAATGATCCACTGTCAGTTTCAATCCCTTCATCGAATCACTTCTCAATCGTGCCTTGAATAAGACCTCTTGTGATAGCGACATAGTAATCCACCATGTCTGCCACCGATTTGGTCTTGACAATCTTAACTGGAATGTCTTGTTCTTTCAGAGCGGTGACACATCTCTCTGCAATGACCTCAAGAGGTTCATCAGTGAATATCTTGAGGAGTTCGCCTCTCTGAAGGACAAATCTCACTCCCTTCACCCCTTCTAGTGTCCTACGCGCTCTTGGGTCGACTTCTTCCAGAACTATTCCAACTGCAAATCCTCGTGAAGGCATAGATTCCTTCAGTTTGGCTGGACTTCCGAACGCTACGAGACTCTTCCCTCGCATGAACACAGCCACTTTGTCACAGAACTCCGCCTCAACAGGATAGTGCGTGATGACGATAATAGATGTTCCATACTCTTGATTGATGTACGTCAGATACCGCCAGAGCTCGCTTCGGTTGTCTGGATCCAGTCCACTTGTTGGTTCATCCATGAGCAAAACCTTTGGTTTGTGAGCTAAAGCAATACCGATAGAAACTCGTCTTTGTTGACCACCACTCAGCTCTTTGGTCGGACTATTACCTTTCTCTAAAATACCAAAGTCTCTCAGGAGAGTCTTCCCTCTCTGAATTAGCTGCCACTCAGGAATATCATACTGCTTCCCAAATGCGATAATATTCTCAAGTGGTGTAAAAGTTTCATACATATAGTCCAGGTCTTGTGGACAGTATCCAAAGAAGTGTCTTACTTTCTGTGTCTGCTTGGAATCAATCCCTGCTATCCTTGCAACTCCTGTACTCGGAATGTCTCCAATCAGTGCTTTTACAGTCGTAGATTTACCTGCGCCTGATTCCCCGATGATGGCAAGCATCTCTCCTTCTCTGATCGAGAAGGATACGTTTTCGATAAGTTTCTGGCCACTCTTGACCTTGACAGTCAAATTACGGGCTGCAAGAACATCCCTGTATTCAGGAGCCACTTTCCATGCAAAGGGCATGATGTAGACTTTGTTGGCAAGAACAGTCAAATTTGGATTAAACCTGGGTCCAACAAGAAGCTGTGGTTGAGCGATATGGTATATCTTGGGGTCTCCAATATCCCCATCAGGAGCCACTCTCACCTCGAGAGTTCCCTCAGGAAGTATTGGAGCTGGGGCGGTTGATGCTCCAACAATCACTCCTTTGATCATAATGGGCAGTTTGTCAGATGCTCTTCTTCCCCATACTGTACAGGCCACCTCTCGGCTCTTCATCTTTTCCAAGTCTTTTACAGCTTGTTGGAGGTCTCCTCCGTCATAATATAGGTCATCAGCCATGTTTCTCTTCAAGTAGTTCTGAACAGTAATCATGTTTGCTGCAACATCGCCTTGACTTGAACCTTCTCCACCAACAGTCAAGACATTGTCCAATTCACCTGCCCTCCTCCTACGAAGATCCTCTTCCACATAGACTGCTATTCGTCGAGTTAGAACACCTTTCTTGACCTTCAAAACCCGGCCTCTGAACTTCACTTCTTTCCCTGTTGAGCTCAGTTTTCCCTCTACCTCACAGTGGAGCTCTCTATCCTGCCTTGTGATGCACCAATCAATTGCATCACCTATGCGTGCACCTGAAAAGTACGCTTCTTCGACAAAGGGTGGTTTCTCTTCATCAAACGGTTTACGACTATCAATATCTTGAATCATTTCTTCACGCTCCTATCCTAGAGTTGGCTTCTTTGAGAATATGTACGATGCTAGCAGCATCGCTATCACCGAGAATCCTAGCAATGTTATGATTCTGTCAATCACATCAAGTAACGATAGCCCTTTGAATGCTGTATCTACTAACAGACCCATCCCTTGATTCATCGGCAGATAGTTGTCCAGTATACCCACGTCGATGAAGAATCCTGCCAAAATGAGTGTAGCAAATAACACAAAGAGAAACATCTGATTTGCTTGAAGTCTTGTATTTGCTATTGATGATATCAAAATCCCTGTGGCAGAACCTGTCAAAGAAGAGAGACTCATTACAATGACAAGCGAAAAGAAGCTCGTATTTAGACTCAGGTCAAATGCTAACACCCATAGAGTGACAAGTAATAGTGATTGAAAGAATCCGATAATCACGTATCCAAAGACCTTTGCTGTTATGACTTCAAGCCTATTAGTGGGTGTTAGCAACATCCGTCGGAGTGGATAGTCTCCAACTATCGATTGAGCGGAGGTCATTGTAATCCCCAAGTAGCTTGAGAATATGACAATGAACGCGCCGAAGACACTCTCAAGATACCCACCTTCAGGTGCAAACTCCACAATCGTGCTGGGAAAGACTTCTGATCTTATCCAGAGTTTGGACACTCTGAATAGAACTGTTGCTCCTTGAACGACACCTGAAACTGTTGCAGATCCTAGAAGGTCATTTCCATCATAATGCACTTCGATGTAGGTTGGCTCGTTAATGGTCAGATTGGCTTCGAATCCATCAGGAATGACAATGTATGCTACTACTTCCTTTTCATATAATGCTCTGTAAGCATCTGCAGGATTATCGTAGATTATTACTTCATCCACTATCAACTCTATATAAGCCGTAAAATTCACAGAGAGGTCTTCTCCTTCATATATTGTTGTTGTGTCTAAATCTACAACTCCAAAGATCAATCCCAATCCAGAGTCTGTATCATTAACTGGTTCACCACCAGGATCTGTGGTTGTTGTATTAGTATCACCCCCGCCAATGCCCCCTCCTCCTCCTATTCCTCCTCCCATTCCCATTCCTCCGAAACCACTCTCATTTGTAACATATGCAAGCATACCTATGAGGGCTGCTGGGAGCAGAAATATGAGGAGCAGAGCAACCTTGTCTTTGACAATCAATCGGAGCTCCTTCATCACCATGTTTCTTATTCGTCTTGATGGTTTGGTGAGAACTTCTGCCATTTTGGGCTCCCTCTTTTTTGGTGGCTCTGGATTAGTCTAGGAATTGATTTTTCTTTGTTAACAAAGCCAAGCTCAGGCTTAACTCTATTAAGGGTTTAGCCACTCTATTCCAGTTCATGGAAAGGGGCTTGGTTCGTTTTTTCGTAATGATTAAAAAACACACCCAAACTACAAATAAAGGGCTTGGATTCCACCCATTCAGGACTTTCACACTCGAGAATACCGCTACAATCAAAGAGGTTCAATGAATTGGCCATTGATGATTTTGCACGTTTGGAACGTTTCAGAAGAGTGGCTTCGAGGTACAATCTGGAAGTTCCTAAATCAACAATGCCCGATAAGGAGATAGAAACTCTACGTGAACAACTGAACGCAATTATCTTTCTTAGAGCCAAACTTTGGATGCTTCCCTCATGGGCGTCACTCACACTCAAGGGAATAGACATAGAAGGTTCGTTAATCACTGAGCTACCGAACAATGTGTACAGAAATTGGTCTTTAATAGGAGGAGTTGGGGCACGCAATTATGGGATTGCAGATTCTCGAGGTTTGACTTCTACTCGACCTGATATCGGATCAGTTGACGTCTGGGTTCAAGAAGAAGATGGTATTGTCTTTCCTGCACTCCTAGGAAAGGATGGGCCTCAGTTGAGGCTCGTATCATCTGAGGATCAGCTCTATGAATGGCGGACTGAAATTAAATCCATAGACTTTGTCAGATTAATCTACCATGTAAAACAAGGCGATGAGGAATTTCTCTACAATGAAATTGTGTTGAGAAATATTGCTTTAGAGATGAAAGAAATCACATTCTATGTTGTTATTCGCCCAATGGATCCCTGGGGTATAGATCCTATAGAGGATATCAGATATGATGAAGAACAAAACCGAGTGATTGTGAACGGTATTCCCGCACTTCAATTTGATAATTCGCCTTCTTCAGTGATTCTAACAGAAGCGGACAATGAAGATATTCCTGAATTAATCCAGATAGAATCATCGCGGATTGATACTAGAGTAAAATCAGAGAAAGGTCTCGCTACAGCAATTCTTCGATTTGATACCAAATTGCAGCCAGCTGGTTCGAAGAGGTACTTTCTTGTTTCTCCACTTGAGTCAACAAAGAGAAACATTGAGAAAACTGAGTTGAGTCTCGGGACTCATCATCGTGATCGAACAATCGGAAATTGGTATAGATTCTCGGACCAACTTGTATCAGTCTTTTTCCCGGATTCAGAGCTAGACAAAGTCTTCTCACAAGCTGCAGTTTCACTAGCCATTCAAGCCAGGTCAGTTATGTTTCCTGAAGAATCCTATCTGGCGTCATTTTCATGGAAAGACCGAATGCGTGTACTTGCGGCATTAATCAAATCCGGTAGCATCGAACTCGCTGAAAAATTGACGATTGAGATAGCACAACAATCAGTAGTCCCGGATAAGAGATTGGATCGGTCTATTTTCAGTCCTATTCTTTGGGGTCTGCTCCAGCTCTATAGACACGCTCCAAAATCCAAGTCAATACCAAAAACAAGCCACTACATCAACATCCTTACTGATCGGTTGATTGAAACTATACTGAATGCAATAACAGAAAGACCTTCTTCAGATTCAAATGATTTAGATGAAGATGCTCCACTAGAACATTATCTGATAGTTGATGATGTCCTTCTAAAGGAATTTAATCAACTCTTATGGGACCTCGCAGCTTTGAAAGAAGCTCTTCATTTTCATGTTTTGAGCAAGAAATCGATTGTTAACACTCTACAAGATGCAATTAGCAAAATCGAAGATTACATCCGGAGGAAAATTGATGAAATTCGAAATGCCCGATGGCCTAGACAACAAGACCCTGGTATGCAGGCACTTGATCGCGTGATCCTTGATATTCTCACAAGTGTGGCTCAGTTGAGAATAACTCAGTTTGACATGAAATATCTTAGGAGTCTGTGTACCAAAGTCGAGAGTCGTCGAATTGTAAGAAATCTCTGGAAAATCACTGACCCTGAGGAATTGTTTTCTAGTCATCTTGCTCTTCGACTAGCACAGTTCTACATCTTTGATAAGCAACGAAGTAAAATTGAACGATATCTTCAAAGATCGCTTGAATTTCTCTCTGAGGATTTTATTCTTCCTGACTATGTTGATATACGGTCATATGGCGGAAGTGGCGGGACTGGATCAAGTGTTCTAGCTGCAGCAGACTTGATACTATTGTTGAGCGATATGATGGTCCATGAAGATATTTCGAATCTGGTCTTTCTATCTGGAATTCCTGATGATTGGTTCACATCCAAGAGACCACTTATTGTGAAAGGAATTCCAACTAAGTTTGGAAGAGCCAACATTGAGATAGGAATGTCAGCGAATCAACATCAAATTGAAACCGGAATTGAAATCTTACCAGAAGAGATTGAAGTCCACGTTCCTGAGAGTACTCCACTAAGAATGGTGAAAGCATACGGTGGTAGTATTGTTGACAGGGCTGCTAAAGCACAGTCTCCCCATCTTCGCATAGTTCCACTATCAAATGACGTTGTCCTAACCTATCACAAATAAGCTCTAGCGAAAAAAGCTGGTTAGCTTTCAGGTTCCGGAAAGAGAAGTTCTGGTTCCTCAGCTAATCTCTTGAACAATTTTTGATCAAAGAATTTAGCTTGTCGATTCAGACATGGAATTACTGCACATCGTGAACATGCATACTCGACGAAGGTTTGAACATTAGGGCTGCTTCCCACAGCTTTAAGGAATTCATCTCTTGAACCTCCAAAGAATGTTTTTTTCTTATCACCAAAGGTTAGTATTGCGGAATCATAAATACTGTCAAGCAGACCCGGTGAGTTGCCTTGAGTTGCATGAAGATTTGCGAAAAGTATCATTACTGTAGCAATTGAGCATGAAAGAGCATAATGCTTAGGCTCCCATTGTTTCTCAAATCCATCCTCAATCACTCCAATTTCCCACATTCTGAACATCTCAAGCCCTGGTTTCTTTTCATGATCCAGGATGGGGCTAATCATTTTGCCGCCTTCTTTTTCTGCACCTGCCCTATAGGGTACACCTCTTGGTATGTGAGATGGACGCCCACAAAATCCATACCATCCTCCCTGAGCCTCGTGCTTCATCAATTTCAAGAGTGCCTGTGTTTCATCGAAGGGTCTATCAATTTCATGAGCTGGAACCCATATCATGTGATCATCGCATCGCATTTCTCCGCATAAAACGCAGGGATAAACGATCTGGTTTGTCCGAGAGTACCCATACCGTTTACATTCTTCACAATTTGTCAAAGAACTTCCACCAATCCCACTATTACATTCATTACTAGGGTTAATGTCTTTCTACGATGTTCACGAAGGCTTATGAGTCATGCATGAGTGTTCGGAAATAGGAGACATTGAGGAATGTCAGACAGGGTTTACTCTTCAGATTTCCTTGTAATCGGAAGCGGATTATCTGGTCAGCTCTTCTCGATAAAGGTTGCAAAACACGGAACTGTCAATATGGTAACAAAAGGAATGCTAACCGAATCTGCAACATTCAAAGCCCAGGGTGGTATTGCTGCCGTTGTCGCACCAGATGATTCTATTGCCCTACATGTTGAAGACACTATTCGTGTAGGAGCTGGTCTCTGTCATCGGGATGTTGTTGAGAGCATCGTGAAAGATGGTCCTAATCGAATAAACGAACTAGTTGAGCTAGGAGTGGATTTCTCTGGAGAGGACTCCACGGGTGAGTATGAGCTTGGACTGGAAGGCGGTCATAGCAAGCGACGAGTTTTGCATGTCAAAGACCACACTGGAAAAGATATTGAACTAGCACTAACTGATCGATTGAGGAATGAGAAGAATATCAATGTCTTCGAGAATCATATGGCAATTAATCTGTATGTGAAGAACAATAGAGTACATGGTGCATACATTTTAGATGTGAATACAAGCGAGGTTGAGCGATTTGCTGCAAAGACTGTAATTCTTGCTACTGGAGGTTCCGGGCGAGTATTTCTCTATACAAGTAATCCCGATGTTGCAACAGGAGATGGAATCGCAATGGCATATCGCGCTGGCGCCACAGTGATGAATCTTGAGATGGTGCAGTTCCATCCTACACTATTGTATCATCATAAAGTTAGATCATTTCTCATCTCCGAAGCCCTACGTGGAGAGGGAGCACATTTGCTTGGTTCTAATGGTCAGAGATTCATGCCTACCTATCACAAAGACGCAGAGCTTGCTCCTCGAGATGTCGTCGCTCGTGCGATCGATACTGAACTTAAGAAGACTGGTGCAGACCATGTCTGGCTTGATCTCTCTTTCAAGGAGTCTGAATTTGTCAAAAATAGATTTCCTCAGATTTATGAAACCTGCTTAACTGCTGGAATCGATATCACAAAAGAGCCGATTCCCGTTGTTCCTGCAGCTCACTATATGATGGGTGGAGTCAAAACTGATATTTACGGTAGAACTGATGTCGAAGGACTTTTTGCGATTGGAGAAACCACCTGTACAGGATTTCACGGTGCAAACCGTCTTGCATCAAACTCCCTCCTTGAAGCGGCAGTTCTGGCACACAACTCTTCGCTTGCAGCGGTGGAGGAAATATCTACTGAAATCAAACAAGTTGAGATACCACCTTGGGATCCTGGAGAAGCAACTGACCCGGATGAGCTTGTAGTGATATCACACCTGTGGGAAGAGATCCGTCGAATTATGATTAACTATGTTGGAATTGCTAGGTCAAACAAGCGTCTCATTCGTGCCAGCAATAGAATCGCATTCATAGACCGAGAGATCAACCAATTCTATTGGGACTTTAAAATAACTCCTGACCTTGTGGAACTAAGAAATATTGCCACAGTGGCGGAATTAATCATCAGGATGGCACGAATGCGCAAGGAGAGTAGAGGAGCTCATTTCAACATCGACTATCCCGAACAAGCTGAAGAAGCAGTAGACACAATCATTAAGAAAGGCTACGCAGCCGTTGAATGATTGGAGGATTGGAATGATATGCGCATGAGAGACCATGCTATATCTTACATACTCCCGATTGGTGTTCTGCTTGTTATTCCTTGGATATTGATGTGGATTACTAATGACAGTACAATTGGATGGTTGTTGCCCTGGTCGCTTGATTTCTTGATTTTTCTTGTTGGTGTGACAATACTTGTCACTGGTCTCTTACTAATGATCTACTGTATCCGCATGTTCTCCCACATTGGTGAAGGTACATTGGCTCCTTGGGCACCGCCTCAGAAGTTAGTAGTTGTAGGTATTTACCGGTATATGCGCAATCCAATGATTACTGGTGTGCTCCTTAGCCTTTTGGGAGAATCAATTATCCTCTCAAACTATGCAATTTTTCTGTGGTTTATTTTCTCGTTCCTTGGGAACCATGTGTACTTCATTAAATCAGAAGAACCAGGACTTGTTGCTCGTTTTGGGGAAGAATATGAAGAATATCTCAGGAATGTTCCACGTTGGCTTCCTAGGAGAAAACCATGGATACCAGATGATTAGACAGGATTCAGATTGGGGGCATTACGCCAACGGTTGTTGTACTCATTTGCAGGTCCTCGTGGAGCTTTTCTATCACCCCAACGACCTTTGAAGTTGGCAAAATTGGTCTTATCCAGGAGTTTCAGGTTAATCCTTGTTTCCCATATTTCTCCACCATCAGATATCTTATCACAGAAAATCCGAGCATAACAGCGTGGCTTACTTTCCGGTCTAGGATAGTTTGCATGAGTTCCTAATGCCACCCAAACATTGATGTGTGAATCATAAAGGATTGGAGTTTCTCTCTCAAATCCATCTAATGTTTTAGTATGCGATGCAAGTCTGGACTCATAATGGTTTGAAAATAACCAGATTGCATGAGACAATTCTGTGGACCTATAGAGCCTCACCTCCACATTCTCCCAATCACCAAGGTAGTTACCCAAATTCAATGGAGCTCCGGGAAAGTCATTATGGCGATACTAGAACCAATACCGAATCTGGAATAAGTCGCCATTGTCCCAGAATTCATATTAACATGGAGTGGACATCACGAGTTTCTTTGGTGTCCTGTCTTCAGTAAATGCGTCCCAATTTGAATGAAACTTAGCGTAGGTTTCTTCAGCATCCGACGGGAAGCAGCAAAACCGACCTTCGTCTGGATGGAAATGTAGTATGGGCGAGAACCTTTCAGCAAGCATGTGACCATCAATAGATTCCATCTATAGCAACCATTTGATTGTACATTATGCTCATTGATATGAATTATCACGATTGACAAGAAATTTGTAGGATGGATGCATAGCATTTTCTTGTTGCAGGAGGCAATATCTTGATCGATCAATCACAGATTGTCGAACTTGAACAGGTAGGTGCCAATGCCTGGGTTGCTCTCGAGAACGAACGTCTTGGAGGGTGGCTTCTTCGTGCTAATAGTGGGATTACAAGAAGAGCCAATAGTGTTCTACCACTCGGTCCTCCTATCCTTCCCATGGAAGAAGCAATCAACAAGGTCATTGATTTCTATAAGGAACGAAATCTTATTCCTCGTTTTCAAATGACTGAAACAAGCAAACCCCAAGAGCTTGATCGTGATCTCTCTGATCGTGGATTCTCTGTTGGTTTGCAAGTGGAAGTACATACGGTAGCAATCAATCACTTAACGAAACGAGAACCTGTGATTGATGTGTTAGTATCAAATGACATCACCGATAGTTGGATGTCTGTCTATGCAGACGCATCAGGTTATGAAGCGTCAACAATGGATACGCGAAGAGACCTCATGAAACGAACATCCCACTACAAGGCTTTTGCAATAGCTCGAATTGATAGAGCCCCCGCTGGAGTGGGCTTTGGTGTTGTTGAAGGAAAATGGTTGGGTATCTTCAACATTGCAGTACATCCATCAATGCGTGGCAGAGGTGTTGCAGTCGCTGTTAACACAGCACTTGCACAATGGGGCAGTCAGAGAGGTGCTAGATCAGCCTATCTTCAAGTAGAATCTGAGAATCTGCCCGCTCTGAAGCTATATAGCAAATTAGGTTTCGAACATGCGTATACCTACTGGTATCGCAAGCTAGACGACTGATGGTGAATAGTCTACAATCTCTTAGATAGACCCTCATATTCAGACTTAATCTTCAGACCTGTTTCTGAACCACCAAAATCCTTCGGTGTGATTTCAAGCGAATCTCCATCAAATAAGGCTTCAATTACCATTACGCCGGGTGACTCGATCTTTAGTCCCTTCTTTCCACCTTTCACAAAACGCTCAGTGTAGACAAGATCTGAATTCCTAGTGACACTCAACATAAGGTATGCCATCTTCTTCTCAGCAAGAGAAGCGGATACTGCCAGAGTTGGTTCATCAATCGTTTCTGCTACAAGTGTTGGTGCTGGTTCAGGAGCTTCCGTAATAGGTTCAGGAGTTTTTACAACAGATTCAGGAGTTTTCACAAAAGGTTCAGGTTCTGGTTCCGGTGGAAGTAATTTCTTCGTAGGTGCACCAGCTATTGGCTCAGCTACCTTGGTTTCACCCCTGTGTGCAAGAACCTTATCATCAAATGACCACCTACCTTCCAACACTCCCCTGAATTCAGCGATGGCTGCAGCAACATTCGAATCTGAATCATCTTTTTCATGCATCTCTACAAATCTTGATGCTGCCAAACCAATTGTGGTCACTCCCACCTTGTATCCAGATTTCTGAAGTCCTCTCGCAATCCTAAGGGTATGCATTCTTGTAGGCATGTTTACATTTTTGCCTATCCACGCCCAACAGGCATCATTGAACTCATCCAAAACAATGAGAGCATTGTCGCTATTTACCAAGCCTGCATCTAACCTGACTGCACTCACTTCACCAGACTCGTCTTTCAACATCAACATGTATGGTGCTCTTGCTAAGGCCTTCATGATAATCCCAAATACCCCATGATAGCCCATCGCATAAAAGAAATTCTTAGACAGACTCGAATCTTAGTTTTAGTAAGAACCTAAACTAGTAGATGTCATGTCGATTTCACTATCAATCACAAGAATTGATTGCGTATCCTCGATTCCCTTGATTTTTCTGACCTTTTCTGTTATGACTTCAACAAGGGTTTCCATATCTCGACCTCTAACTTCTGCAACTATATCATAGGGGCCAAATACCTTGTGTGCCTCATCAGTGACCGATAGTTTGAGAACCTCTTGTAAAACAGAATCCTCTTGTCCAACAGCCACCTTGATCAGAATATACGCTTTCACGAATTATCACCGCTGCTTGATGTGTGACCGGAGCATATCAACTGATAACTGTTGCTCTGAAAATGCGAGACCGCTTCGATTTTTTGAAAATTTCGCAATTAATATACAATAAATTTGTTAATATAGGAATATTAAGCCATATTCATTGTTAATTTCGCAATGGGATCGGAAATTAACAGCGCAAGACATTGCAGATGTAATCTGCATCGAGGTGACCTACATGGGAAAAATGACTCTGAATACCATACCGTGCCCTGAATGCAAGGAGCCGATAGAAGATATAGTGGTTGAGGAAGACTCGATCACCAACGCCAAGCGTATTCCAGTTCTCGTTCCTGCCAAATGTAGTAACGGTCACAATGTGATCCTTTTCGTCGATAAGCAATTCACTGTTCGAGATGCAGAATTGGCTGGATCAGTAGTTAGTGAAGACGATGGAGGATCTGTAGATAAAGCACAGAAATGGATGGATAGTTTTTAGGGGATGCAAAGATAGTGATACAAAGCGTGTATCTAGTGAACGAAGGCGGCGAAACGCTCGCCTCGATACCGATAGGAGATTTCCAAATAGACGAGGTTCTTTTCGGAGGATTCCTATCAGCGATTCAGATGTACAGTAAGCAAGTTTCTGGAAAGAATGTTAGCGAACTTTCTTTGGAGAATTATCGGATTATCATCTCCAAGACTGACCGAATTTTCTTGGTCACCATTCATGACTTGAATGATAAGAATGCCGCTGCGCTGAACAACAAAATCAGTGAATTATGCAAAGGTACTCTCGGCGAGATTGTCAATGATGAAACAATCAAGCTGATCAAGAAAGCTGCTGCAGAAGCTCAGAGTGCAATGAAACGCGCAAATGAATGGGCATCAAAGATGCTGTAGGAGAGCAAACAAATGCAACTAGTAGTACAATATTCTTCAGAACTTGTGACAGCAATTGGTCTTTTTATTGGAACCCTCTTGCTTGTAAGATTTACTTGGAATCGAGTCAAGAACCTTCCAGATACAGAGAGAACTCTTGGACGTCCCCTTTGGGTGGCTTCAATTAGTATCTTCTTCTTGGCTCTTACCTCACTAATCAACTTTGGATATGGTTCAGGGACTAGTGAACTGGAAATTGCTTGGTACATATCGGCAGTTATTGGTTCTGGTCTTCTAATGATTTCTGCATCAATGATCATGGGGTCAAAGAAACTACTTGTTCTTCCTGTAGTATTGATGACTGTAATTGGTGTGATTGCTATCATTGAACCACTATACGGTGGTCTGTTGGGTGGGTTCACAGATTATGCGATTAATGTCTTTGCATTGATTCTCTTCAGTATACCCTTTGTTCTTTTCACATATCTGACCTATACAACAAGGAGAATCACAAGCTTTGCATTGGCTGTACTTTCTTTCACATATCCCTTAATCCTAATTGCCACAACCTTCACAACCCCCGAGTTAGTTGCCACAGTTCTAGCTTTTCGCCTTTATGGTCCTGCAATATTAATTACTGCTCTAATCCTTCCAGAGTCAAAGATTGGTAGAGAACTCATTACCTATAGTTTCACTGTAAGCTCTCTGTTTTACTTCATGTCATACCTACTTGTTTCTCCATTAGTTGCAGATGCTGTGGGAATGATATCAGTAAGCTTCATTGCTATCGCCTCTATTCTCTCTATAGGAACTGCTGCTTATTCTTTCACTAGATGGAGCCAAAGCAGGAATCCTGCCACTCTCACTCTAGCTGTATTCTTCTTTGTGGGAGGATTCTCATTTTTGACAGTGGCGCTTAATCATACTGAGTTTATCGTGGGTCTCAATGCAGAGTATTTCGCGCTACTTCTTGGTCTTATCGCTCCGATGTTTCTCAATCTTAGTTCAATTGTAGCGCTAGATTGGCGACAAGCATTACTTCTTCCTGTAGTTATTGTCGCAGCACCCCTCTTCCTAATGATGAGTGGATGGGCAGCTCAAATGCTTCCAGATGCAGTACCAAATCGAACAGTTGTGATGGCAATAACCGGTATTGCACAAACAATCATACCCCTTGGTCTATATGGACTACTCTGGTGGAGAATGAAGAAAGCAGGAGCACCTGGACGAAGCAGAGCTCTATTTCTCACTCTTGGAGTTGTATTCCTAATTCTAGGAACAGCTGGTGGTAATGCTGTGTCACTCATTTCTTCTACATTCATTCTGAGTGCTTTCGCTGTTTGGTGGATTGGCATCACGGGTCGTGCAGATCGGTTTCTTGGTACAATGAACTAAAAGGTGAATTGACGTGTCAGGGAGATTGCCTATCTATAAAACCGTACTCGTCGGCGAGGGTGGTGTTGGTAAGACTAGCATCACTCTTCGATACACAGAGAACCGTTTCGATGACGAGATGAGGATGACTATTGGAGTCAACTTTGCATCTAAGAAGATGACCATAGATGAAGCCAATGTTACCCTGATGCTCTGGGATTTGGGTGGCCAACCTCGATTCAGAGAAGTTATCTCTGATTACTTCAAGGGCGCACGAATAGCGATAGCAGTCTATGATGCCACCAGAACCTTCTCTCTTCAGAGACTCTCTGACTGGCTTGGTAGAGTAAAAGAGAATGCTCCGGATTGTGAGATCATCTTTGTTGGCAACAAGATTGATGAACGCGAGAATGGAAGTGGTGTCACTCTTGAAGCCGCTACTGAGATGGCACGCGAGTATGGTGCTGAATGTTTGGAGGTCTCTGCGAAGACAGGTGAAGGAGTCACAGAGATGTTCGAAGCCGCAGCAAAGATTGCCATAGCAAAGCACAATGAACTACTCGGTAACTAACTGAAGGCAGTCCGTATGGTCTGCCGCTCTCCACTTTTTTCATCTTCTCTTCCAGATTACCAGTACTATCATGACGAACACTGCAACTCCAATCCCACCAATGACGAACTCCATTGGGAATCTTGTTGTGATCTCTCTGACAGTCAGTCTAAATGCACTCGTCTGAGTGTTACCCAAAGTATCATTGACACTCACCTCAATTACATAGCTACCAGCATCAAGAGCATTAGTGTTTGAAATAACTCCATCATCATCAATTGCAAAATTCACTGTGTTATTGATCCACCACTGATCTATTTCTGAAGAGTCTGAAACATTCAAGTCATAATGGAAGTCCGTCCCTACATCAATCATCTGATTGGTGAGTGGCGGGTCCCATTGAGGGGGAGCTGCATCGTAATCTATGGTATCACTAACAGTGAGATTATCAATCGCAGGTCCTCCATGACTGAGGAAATAGAATCTCTCTGACGTGGTGTATTGCAAGTCCTTTCCATATATTATGAAGTCCCCATTGCGATAGACCCAGAAATGTCCTGAATGGTCTCTAGTGACCATGATGTTATTCCATCCAATTAGGTTGGATACGACATAGGCACCCAAAGCAGAGGATCCAGTTTCATGATTCCCCTTTGTTAATCGAATTTCTTGATTTCCACCCTCATGAAGATAGATTGTGACACCGTAGGCTTCGCCGACTGTTTCGTAGGTGAGCCAATCATCATCGAAAATCTCTGATATGAATGCTATAGAGAAATGATATTCATCCACTGGAATCTGGATGTCGACATCAAAGGTCCACGTCCCGAATGCTACTGAGCTGTTATGACCTGCATAACTCCACTCTGTTTCAAGGTGTCGCAAAACTCCGCCCTCTGCAGTTGTGTTCCCAGGTATCAAAGTGTCTGGTGATGCTGTATGGTTCACCTTGAATATCTGCCAGTCGCTGATGTTCTCATCATCAAAGTTGTCTGACCAGACAATTTCTGATGGTGTTGCTCTGGATATTGGTCCCACAGTTTTTGTAGCACCAATGGTTTCTGGGATTTCACTGACTGAAAACGCTGATAACATAACCATTACAAAAACTACTGCAAGGAGCTTTAGATGCATCTTTTTCACTCTAGTGTCTCCTTTCCACGCTATAATTAGTCATAACCAGCTTTCGACCTTTCTTATCAATTTATCGAGCTATTGAACAAATACAAATAGACCTATCATATCCAAAAACTGGAAAAGAAGAAACTAGTGGGCAGCCAGAGCTGCCCAGCTGCTTAAGCCAAAAGGAAATCCTAGGTTGTGGTCAACTACTGCATAGCAAATCTAGGACACTTGTCCTTGGTTATGCCAGGAGTTTCACAGGGTTTTTGCATTCCTGTGTAAAATTTGAAACCATCAACACCGCATGTTCCATCGGCCGCATTATATTCTGGACAGGTCATTGCACATTCTTCCAAATCGGTCTTTAGTCCTCGGCTCCTAGGTCCTTGGACTGCTACACGGTCCTGCCTTTTGGAGCATATTAAGCTATTTCGGTTGTTGCCTTCTAGTAGACCTATTCTCGTATTATAGATGCCCTCGTTCGGAAAGGACCTCTCTAAGAAGGGCTGGATAGTCTGTGAAGATGCCGTTCACTCCCATGTTAAGAAGTCGTTCCATGTCTTCTCTGTTATTGATTGTCCAAACTTGAACTGCGATCTCTCTCTCGTGTGCTGTTTCCAGAAATCGTGGTGTAACAATTTGGAGTCCTCCGCTCCACTCTGGAACCTGGAAGGCTTTGTATGGCACAGACCGAACAAAGAATCTCATTGATCGCATCCTGACTCCAATCACAAAATTCCGGACTTCATTAGGATGAGCTGATGTTGGAATCATTGGAGCTTTCTCTCGGAATCGCTTCATTTGAGGGGGATGAAATGATGCTATCATTATGTTCTCCGTTCTTTGATATTCGTGTAGCACGCCAGCTACTTCTTCTGGCGCTTTGCGAAAAGTGTCCTTGATGTCTAGGTTTAGAATTGTATCAGGAAATCGTTCAAGAGCTTCTGCTAATGTAACAACCTTCAGTCCTTTTCCACGAAATGGGTATGTCTGTCCAATGTCAGAGGTGAAATTATATCCTAAATCTATCTGCAGCAACTCATCAAGTGTTTTATCCCTGACAGACCCTGAAATCCCTGTTGTTCTAATCAAGTCATCATCATGGAAGAGAATCGGTACATCATCCTTTGTGAACCGAATATCAGACTCAAGGACATCAACGCCAATCTTCACTGCTGCCTCTAAAGCAAGAATCGTGTTCTCAGGTATATTACCCGACTCTCCACGGTGTGCCATAATGAGTGGTCGTCCGATGTCAAAAATCATGATTTGTCACTTCCTTAAATCGAATGCAACCTTGATTGCACTGTTCTTTCCCTTATTGGTAACTACGTCAAATGCTGTCTTGTAATCGTCGATCCTGTACTTGTGAGTAACAAGTCCCTCAAGAAGAGTTGGATTTTCCTTAATCAGCTCAAAAGCCAATTCTAAGGTGTCGATCAGTTCTCCATCATGATTCTCCAAGCCATGCATCATTGTGCCAAGTACGTTAACCTGTTTGTAGACTGTTAAAATCCAATCCGTTTTCTTAGTTGTACCAAAATTCATTCCTACTACCACTAGGGTCCCATTATTCCTGATAAGATGCAACGAGTCATCCAAAGTTGCATCACTTCCCACAGTATCAAAGATGATGTCTGGTCCAATCCCACCGTAGAGAACTCTCTTACCTCGAGCTGGTTTGAGCAGATGTCCTCCTGAAATATCAGCGACTCTCTGATAGAGTGTGTCTGTTTCTTTTTCAGAAATCACTACATCAGCACCAAGTTTCAGGGCCGCAGCTTCTTGGAATGGATATCGAGCTACAACAATAATCTTGCACTTAGATCCAAGTCCCCTAATCGCTTTGATTGTCATCAGCCCAATAATCCCTCCTCCAATGACGACCACTATATCGTTGTCGGAGGGTTGTTTTCTCTTCACAGCATGAATGGCAACAGCAAGGGGTTCAGCAAGAAGGGCTTGTTCCTCCTGTACACCATCAGGAACTTTTTGAAGTTGACCTGAATAGGTCACAAAATACTCACTAAAAGCTCCACTTCCAAACCCGCCAAATTTCAGACGACCACCATATTGTTCCTCAAGAGGTGAGTCATCACCGATTCCCACAATCGCCTGACATGTTTCGGGTCTTCCAGCCCGACAACTCTCACACAGCTCGAACCCATAGCACTCACATGACACTACTGGTGAATGACCCACTAGGTCTCCTATCTTGAGTCCATTAACCTCACTCCCCACCTCTTCTACAATACCCACTACCTCATGACCCAGAGGAAAGGGGCTGTCTTTTCTCGCTAGGATCGTGGCCGAATATGAAATATTGACCTGAATCTGGTGTATATCAGAAGCACATATCCCTGCTATAATAGGACGTACCAATACTTGTCGTGGATGCTTGATGGTTGGCTTTGGCCAGTCATCGCGATACTTGATCATGGTGTATTTTCCAGCCAACTTCATTTTCTTCCTGATAGCCTTGCTAATCTTTAGGTCATACATTATCGCTTTCATGAGATAGCACCATTGAATATCAGAATCTGACTATGATTCGTCAAGATATATCCATCGAATAAAAGAAGGAAAAGGAGCGCTTGTGCGCTCCTCAGCGTTGAATTAATCTACGCCACAACGTTTCTTCAGGAGCTCCCAGTCGTGGTTGACCTGTTCTTGGATTCTTTTCCTGAAGTCTTCCCACTCTGGCTTGAAGAGGTGCTTGAACTGACCCTGAGTCTTGAAATATTCGTCAACTGGCTTCAATCCAGCTTCTGCAACTCTCTTGCTGGCTGCGGACATGATCCATTCCTCACCATCTATTACTTCATAGAGTGGATGGAGTCCCGTTTCCACTGCAAGTTTGGACAGTGAGATGCTATCTCCTGTTGCAGATCTCCAGCCTCTGGGACATGGAGAGAAAGCATGCACAAATGCTGGTCCCTCGACCTCGAGAGCTTTTCGGAACTTTGTAATGAAATCACGATAGTTGGACGCCTCTGCTGTAGCAACATACGGAATCTTGTGAGCCGCAACAATCTGGGCGAGCGGTTTCTTCCGTTCTAGTTTCCCAGGGATAACACTACCTCCCCAAGAGGTTGTGGTCTCCTGACCTGGGAAAGTTGCTCCAGATCGTTGGATTCCTGTGTTTTGATATGCACCGTTGTCGTAACACATGTAGACAAAATCATGGCCGCGTTCCAACGCACCACTGATGGCTCCAAACCCAATGTCAAAGGATGAACCATCACCTCCCAACGCAATCACATCAACATGCTCATGCTTGTATCTACCCTTTGCTCGCATGGCATTAATAGCTTCAACAGCACCAGATGCCACTGCTGCTGCATTTTCAAAAGCCACATGGATCCAAGGTATCTTCCAGGCAGTGTAAGGATAGATTGTTGTCGCAACCTCGAGGCAACCAGTGTTATTGCATACAATGGTTGGCCCTCTAAGTGCCATTCCCATGAGCTTTATCACAGGCGGAGCCCCACATCCTGCGCACATCCTGTGACCAGAACTTATTATTGGTTCACGCTTGAGCATGTCCTTTATTGATACTGCTGGCTTGTCACTCATTACTTGCGCACCCCCAAGGTTTCATACAAAGGAGCTTCACCTTTCTTGAGGTACTCCTTCGTCTTCTCTATTCCTTCAACGAATGTAATTGGTGGAACATCGCGGCCCCCCAGTCCAACAACAAAGTCAACGACCATGGGTCGCTCCTTCGAATCGTACAGAGAAGTTCTGACTTCCAGAGCCAACGGGTGTGTAGCTGCTCCGAATGACATTGCCTTCTCAAACACTGCTACAGCCTTTGTTTTTCCAATGGCTTTAGCAATATCTTTTGCAGGGAATGGTCGGAACATCTTGAGTCTGATGACACCAACTTTGTCACCCTTCTCTCTCATGGCATCCGCGACAACCTTTGCTGTCCCTCCCATGGAGCTCATTGCGAGTATGATGATGTCTGCGTCATCTGTCTTGTATGTTTCAAAGAGACCGTACTTTCGACCTGTGAGTTTCGAGAATTCTTCCTCAACCTCTTTGTATGCCTTAGCTACACCCATGATTGCCTCATCTTGCTGCTCCTTAAACTCGAAGTAGTAGTCAGTTAGCGCTAGTGGGCCCATTGTGATAGGATTGTCAGGGTCAAGTGAGATGAAAGGTTCACGTACTCCAAGAAACTTGGTAACAACATCATCAGGTAGCATCTCAACTCGCTCTACGTTATGACTCACAATGAATCCATCAATTCCTACCATCACGGGCAACAACACATCATGTCGCTCTGCAAGTTTGAATGCCATGATTGTTGTATCATAGGCTTCCTGAGAGCTCTGACAATAGAGTTGCACGAATCCACTGTCACGCATTCCCATACCATCTGAATGGTCATTGTGGATGTTGATTGGTGCTGATAGAGCACGATTTGCCACAGTGAACACAATTGGCATCCTCATTGACGCTGCACAGTATAGGATTTCCCACATCAGTGCAAGTCCTGCTGAAGCTGATGCAGTTGCTACACGGCCTCCTACAGCTGAGGCTCCCACACATGCACTCATGGCTGAGTGTTCAGATTCTACAGGAATGACTCTAGCCTTCACCTCACCATCTGCCGCAAAGCGTTGGTAGTCCTCAACGATAATGGTCTGGGGAGTGATCGGGTATGCAGCCAAAACATCAAGGTCAGCTTGCTTTAGTGCATGCGCAATAGCTGCGTCGCCAGTCAGACCTTCAACAGTAATTTTCTCTTTTGGTACACTCATCTTACTCACTCCTTTTCCATGTGGATGCTGTCTGTTGGGCATTCTTTAGCACAAATCCCACATCCTTTGCAGTAGTCATAGTTGTAATCGTATGAGTACTTTCCATCCTTCTCTGTCAAAATAACCGCCATATCAGGACAGAAGATCCAACAACGCCCGCAGGTGCCATTCTTTATCCAGAGGCACTTTTCATCGCTGTGGATTGGCCGCTCTGCCCGCCATCCGCCTGTTTTGTACTTCTCTGAATTGCCGGGCTCAACAATGTTACCTGCAATAGGTATCTCATCGTATTTCTCACTCATCCGACATTTACCTCCTTTACAGCTCTCTCAATTGCGACCTTGTTCAGATCACCAACCTTTCCAGGATATCTTTCAAGGACCTCATTTATCACAGTTTCAACAGCAACTATACCTGTCGCCTGAACTGCAGCCGCCATGGTAGGCATGTTATAAAATGGACGACCCATGACTTCCATTGCGATTGTGCTTGCATCGACTGTGACAACTTTACCTCCTTTGAATCCGAACTTGTCCCGAATCTCTTTTGGGTCCTTGTCTGAGTTTATGACAAGAGTACCTTCTTTCTTTAAACCCTCAGTCACGTCCACAACTTCCAACAGTGTCGGGTCTATACAAACCACGACATCTGGATCATATACTTGTGCATAGACCTGAATGGGTTGTTTACTAATTCTCAAAAATGCCCTCACAGGCGCTCCAGTCCTTTCCGGACCAAACTCTGGAAATGCCTGAATGTAGTTGCCTTCAGCGAGGGCTGCTTTTCCGAGCATCTGGTTGCTTGTGACCACACCTTGGCCACCGCGACCATGCCAGCGAAATTCAGTAATTCCTTTTGCGAAATCCATCGCCATTGTCAATCTCACCTACATTGGGAGAGTATGCAGGGGAGGCTCGCTGAGGGCTGCTTATGTATTTACTGGCGTGGACCTCTACTCATCCAAATTTCAGCTTCTTTTCTTTATGAGAACTATACAGACGAAGAATAATGTGACAGTCAAGAAGGCTCCAAGTACCAATTGGGGTGTGCCTAAGTCATCCATCAATATCCACACCACCGAAACGTGAATCTGGTCCCTTGCTGTATTCTCGAATCCGTCACTCAGAATTACTTCAATTACATGTGCACCAAGCGGCAATTGAGATATGGTGTATTCAATATCTCCTCCATCCCAACAATCTTTCAGTAAAACATCATCATTCACGATTATGGAGTATAAAACTGGAAATTCATCAGATGAAGCCCATCTTATTGTATAATTGCTCTCTTGATCATCAACAGCTATATCGTCTAGTGACTCGATTATTGGATCTGCTGAATCTACAAGGATGTCTGCATAAGGATCAGTGAAATTTCCATTTCCAATTATTCTGTACTTCTCTGAGTCATTGTAATTTGACCACACATTTCCATGACGCGAAGAATCAAAGAATTGATTGCTTGAACCATCTGCAACTGCATTCTCCTCATTCCATCCAAACTTGTTCAGATAGACAGTATTGTTGTTACTGTTTTCATCGATATACAAACCTATGAATGAATTCGAATAAACCGAATTTGAATTGATATCTGAACCATCACTATTTCTGAGGAGGAGTCCAATCGCATTACTGAAGATTTTGCACTCCTGAATCAAACATCTCTCACTATCCTCTAGATATATCCCCCTTGGCGAATCATAGATCCGACTGTTGATTATCCTGATATTTGTGGAATTGTGTATCTCTATAGCTTTGTTTCCTCCCCTGACAGTGCAGTTATCAAATGTTCCATTTTCAACTTGGTTCAGGAGAACTACTGGAGTAAGCGCATCTGTACATATCAGTTTGCATCTTCTTACGATGAAGAAAGCATCCGTATCATGAATGTCTACACACAAATATGGCGATATCACCTCTATATCCCTCAGGATATAGGGATCGTTTTTTGTTCCCGTCCCGCTCGTGCTATATTGGGCCAGATCATCATTTGATTCAACCACGATGCTGCTAAGCTGAAATAATGCAGGGTTTGAAGTTGAAGGCATCAACTCAGTAACTATTGGATCTGGATGAATGACTAAGACTACACCCATCACTAGGATTATGCAGAAAGTGATACACTTCTTACCAGTCTTCAACTCCCTTCATCTCAGAATATTTGACCGGGATTATATCTTTCTTTGGAACCAAGAAGTAACTTAGATTTTGGATAATTGTCATTGCGCAATTTGCTTTAAGAAAACTAATTGCTGGAGAGATTATGCAAAAGGCACAGTTCGACAGCTCTCCAGCGTCTTCGTGAGGAGAACACTATGTCTTTCAACCAACCCAATCGGTCGAACTCGATAGGAAGCGGAAATACGCCATATACGAAGAATCTATCATTAATAGGATTACCTTCCGCGCAAAAAGAATCGGCAATCACCGATGTCTGCTAAGACAATTTTTTAACCATAAAGATGATGACAGTGAAATACGCTACAGTTAACCCCGATGCAATCACGACAAGTTCAGTTCCGATTCCACCAAGAACAAATGACACTGAACTCACATATACTTCATCTGATGCGGTATTACCTGCACCATCATAGAGAGTGACAACAAATCGGTATGTGCCAATACGAAGTGTATCAAGATTTATTGTGATATCATCACCATTCCATACGTGTCCAGCTTCTGGTCCACTGTCAATCTGAATAGAATAACTGCTTGGAAATTCATCAGAAACCATCCAAGTCATTGAATTTCCAGTAGATTCAACATCAAATGCAAAATCTGCTAATCCATAGACAACTGGATTCACATTGTCCTCAAGAAGCACAGGAAATGAATCTATGGATCCATTTGTACCAGGAACAACGAAGGGAATTGTACCGTTGAAGTCATCCCAGGCATTCCCGAGACCGATACCATCATCATAACGATTATCGCGTCCAAGGTCAATCACATTACCTATATCTCCATTCCAACCAATTGAATTTCCGACAATCGAGTTATTAAAGCTCGAACCAATCAGATCGAGACCTTGTCGAGTGTTCGAGTAGATTGAGCTGTTCAAAATATTGCAAAATGTTGCTGATTCTATTTGCGCACCTATGTAGTTATTATAGAGTCTTGAGAAAATGATTGTGCAGTTATTTGAAGAGTAAAGGTAAATTCCAGACGAGGCATAATATATCAACGTGTTTGACACTGTGCAATAGCTAGATTCCCGCAAAACAATGCCTGTGTCTCCACCGGAAATCTCGCTTGACATAATCTGACCATTCTGCACATTCTCAAACCATATCGCTTGTCCGCTACTACTAGCCTCCACAAAACAATTGTAAATAATGAAGTATGCAGTTGTGTCCTGTATCCAAATGGAACTCCCCGAGCTTGATGAAATAGATAGATTGGCAATGATATAGGGATCTTCAAGAGTACCCGAACCGGGAAAACCAAGGGTAGCAAAATCTGCATCACTACTAATCACTATGGGTTCACTTGTCTGATACTGAGAAGGAGTGTAATCACTGGATTGGCGAATTATTGCAGATTGGGGTTCGATAGTTTCTGATGAAAGTACTATTGATGACAAAACCAAGATGCTTACTAAGAGCAAAGTAGCTACAACTCGTTTCATCATCAAGGATTTATTCCTCCCTTACGCGGGTTGTTTCGTGTAGCGACCCCTCTTGAAGTTTCCCAATGCACTAACATTGTACCTAATTCGTTTCATCATTCGACACTTCTGAGTTCATTTTATTCATCTTTAGAAATTGTGTTAGGTACTCGGGATTTGATATGGATATATCGAGAGAGTCATGTACACGACTCACATTATGAAATCGAAGCGCTCTCTCTAGAGCTCTTGGGAAAAACCCGTATATGAAGAATAAGAAAAGAGTAAAAGATGTGACTAGAAAACCGATTAGGGGCGGATTGAGCGGTCTGGAGTAATTCAAAGCCACATTGATCTGAAGTAGATAGAATAGAATTGGATAGAACATGATGAAGAATCCCAACACAGCTATCAACTTGGTCCTAAGAGACCTCACACTCTTGCTTCCATGTCTCATGCATGTTGGTACTGCAAAAGTCGTGGACCCCCTAGAAGCCTCCAAAGCAACTTCAATCCTGTCTTGTCTACGTTTCCAAGAACTTACATCAAAGTCATCCCCTGCTCTATTTAAAATCGTCACAAACACAAGGTCTTCTGCTTCTTCCATACATACAGGACAAATCTCAGGAAATTGAATTCTTGACAGCTTGACCTTGAATGAGGACAAATACACTCCCCCTATTCTGGCGGCATAACTATGATCTGTACGCTAGTTACAGGTCTCTCAGTCTTCGGATCTGTCGCATCAAACGTATCGAATGTCATCAAGTATGTGAACTTGCTCTCTCGGATCTTTAACTCATGGGCAATTCGAACAGCAAGACCAATTCCCTTAAACCCAAACCCTCTGATTGCAACATACCTCTTGTCATCCTTCACTAGGTCTCTCAAAGTGTTTGAGATTTTCGGAATGTTGATCTTTCCTGCATTGTGTGATATCTCAACAAGAATGTATTCACTGGTTGGGTATACAGAAACATCATCTTCCATAGTGATTGAAATAACATCATCCCCAATCCTTAGCTGCTCGGGAATGCGGTCTCGAAGCGACATGCTACAGCTTTTGCGTGATTCTACTAATCAACTTGATGGCTCGGGTAGCCACTATCTCAACCCTCATATATTGTTGGGTAAGTATTTTCTTGAGGTAGTTTTAGTGGAAAAAAACCAAGCTGCCGCTATTCTTGTTGTGTTACTTGTAGTTAGTTCCATTGGACTTATCGTTGTTTTGAATCCCCCTCCAACTCCCGATGTCAGGATTGGTTATCTATCCAAGGACCTACATCAACTGGCACTCAAAGTAGCCATTGAAAATGGGTATTTTGACCGTGAGGGTATTACATACGAGCTACTACAATATGGGAATGGTGGGCAGGAAATGACTGGATTTCAATCAGGTCAAATCGATATGGGGTACTTGGGAGCTGCCCCTGCTGTCCTCAAACGTCTTAATGATGAAATCATGGTCACTATTCTTGCTGCAGCAAATATGGAGGGGTCTGCTATCATGGTTGACAAGACAGAATACGAGTTAGGTCATGTCACAACCATCGCAGATCTAGCTGGGAAGGGTGTATATCATCCTGGACCTCCGACAGTGCAGAATTTCCTTCTCCGTCTTGCACTTAATCAGTCAGGACTATCATATAGTGATATCAATCCCCTTTCTGTGGTGCCATCCTCAATGGCTGATTCGCTCAGTCCAGAGAATCCAGCCTTTATAGCTTGGGAACCTTTCAATGCGTTGTCTGAATACCAAAACAAGACTGTACCACTGATTCTCTCAGGAGATATCTGGCCCGGTCACCCATGTTGTGTCCTTGCTGCTGAGAACACATTCCTCTCTCAGAATCCTGAGATTGTTCAGAAAGTAGTTCAAATACACCAAGAGGCAACAGACTGGATAGTCACTCATCCGACCGAGGCTATCGCAATTGCAGTCGACTGGCTTGAGATGGATGAAACTCCTGTCACTACTGCTTTCAATAGAATCATCTTTGATTACCGTGTCAATGTCACTGGAATAGAGATGTATCTAGATTTCTTGATTTCAGAAGGTCAGATTGACAATATACCTCCAAGTATTCCTGATTTCCTTGATGGTTTCATCAATCAGACATATATCGAAGATACCCTTCTTTGTTGTTAAAAGCGACAGACAGAAAAGTAGGACTAAATCTGACATTGTCGAGAAGAATGTCTGAGTTAGTGAGTGGACATCAAGAAGACGATTCACCAGAGACTAGATCCGGACAGGTCTGGTCTCCAACATCCGTATTTCGTTTCATTCTTCTGAAAATTGTCATTCCTATACTGGTTCTAATATTGCTGTGGTTTCTGATTGCTGAAATAGCTAGGTCTTCTCTTATAGAGGTGGTCGATGCTTTTGTAAGGCTTGTTACAGAAGGTGACAGTGAAGGGTATTTTCTGATAGATCACATTAGCCTCAGTCTCTTCCGTGTTGTTATTGGATT
>JBHLRQ010000033.1:0-28903 GCA_048882385.1 Candidatus Thorarchaeota archaeon
GAATAACTATTGGTCCAATTATCTTTGGGATTCTCTTTCCGATTATTGGAATGACCAATGCTTTCCTTTTTGTAGGACTTCTTGAATTGGTGACCCTTACTATCAACATCTTTCTTGTAAGGTCATATTTCCATGAAATAATCCGATAAACCGTGTACAGTATGAATCTTATATCAGTTAGAACAACCTCCCACAAGAACATAGATGATTGATTGGCTGCTCATACTCGCAATCGAAATCTGCATTATAATATTCGTGACTTGGATAGCATGGTCAGGGGTTGTAGGAGCACCATGGTTACCTACACCAAAGAAAAGAGTCAGGGCGATGCTCGAGATTGCTAATGTCAAAAGTGATGACACCTTATATGATCTTGGATCAGGGGATGGTCGCATCATCGTAATGGCGGGTAAAGATTTCGGAGCTACATCAATTGGAATAGAGATTGATCCTCTCAGGCTAGCATGGTCAAGACTAGCAATTCGCCGCCATAGACTAAAAGACAAGGTCCAAGTCATTCGAGGGAACTTCTTCAATGTGAATATTTCCAACGCTACAGTTGTTTCGTTGTATCAGGGTTATGTAATCAATATGAAGATTCGAGACAAGCTAGCCAAAGAACTGAAACCAGGGACTAGGGTAGTTTCGTATCGATTCGTTTTGGACGGGTGGATTCCTGTCAAAACTAGTCAAGATGAGTCCATCTTTCTATACGTTGTGTAATCAGTTAGAGTTTTGAATCATCAGTTCCATTTGAAAGGGAGATGATAGTTGAACAGATCATAGCTAAGAGCATCATTACTAAGAGCAATATACCTGGAATAGACTTTGTAATCAATCCATACATTGGCTGTCAACACTCATGCATCTATTGTTATGCAGAGTTCATGAAGCGATTTACTGGTCATAGTGGTGATAAATGGGGAGAATTCCTTGATGTGAAGAACTATGACTGGGACAAAATTAAGCCAGAGAAGTATAGCGGGAAAACTCTGCTCTTAAGCTCAGTCACGGATCCATATACTCCATTGGAGATCAAGTTTGAAAACACTCGACGAGTTTTAGAGAAACTCATTGGAACACAAGCTTCAGTCAGCATCCTAACAAAATCTAGTCTTGTTACCAGAGACATCGACTTATTCAAACAGTTTGAAGACATCCGAGTTGGAATATCCATCAACTCTCTCGATGAGGATTTTGTTAGAGTGATCGAACCACGTGCATCAAAACCCAGAGAGCGTATTGAAGCACTAAGAACAGTTTCTGAAGCAGGAATCCCAACTTATGTCTTCATCTCTCCAATTTTCCCAAGAATTTCTGATTGGAGAGCTATCATTGATGCAGCTGATCCTATCACTGATGATTTTCGATTTGAGAACCTCAACTTCAGGGGACATAATGTAGTTCGAATCAGGAACATTGTCACCTCAAGATATCCTGAATTGTCAGAATATTATGAACAAGTTCGGCGTTATCCCTCAATATGGAATGAAATTGAGGACGATATAGAGGAATATTGTAAACAGAAACAGGTAAGATGCAAGATTGAATTTCATCATGGCGGTTTCTCAAAGGGATCTTAAAGCAACTTATGAAACACGTTCAATCCATGATTCAACTTCCGGAATTCTAATTTCTGTCAATTCACCTAGCATGTCATATACCACTCTGATATGACCTATCTGTTCTTTCATAAGCTCAACAGCACCCGCGCGCAGTCCCCAAGAAGTAGCTCCGCTATCTAGAGAAACTGACACATCAAACAAACGACGGAGAATGCCTAGAACTTCGAAGTACTCAATCTCTTCAACTTCATGACCTATGGCAGTCTGGTACCCACCTAGGACCCAATCCCGATTTTCTTTTGTCGAGTATGCCCTATTAAGAACCAATGTCCATGCAAGGTCAGATCTAGAATCTGATACGTGAGATGCACCCCAATCAATGACGAATGGATTTTCTTGCTCATCGAACATTATATTCATAGGATGAAAGTCACCATGAATAATAGAGGGCGTCTTGCAGGGGACATTCTCAATACGACGCTTTAGCCAGTCTAGGATCGGAGAAAGTTCAGTCTTCTTATATCGTGCCAAATACTCTTGATATTTAGTCAGAGTATTTTCTATGATGAAGAATGGGTCATCAAATAGCTCGGCTTCAACTTTAGATACAAATCTGGTCCAGTCCAAATGGTGTAAATCAACAAAGAGCTTGCTGAAAACCTTCAGCCATTTTGGATAATCAGCATTTGGCATTTTCAGTCGGTCTTCAAGCGTTCCTCCATTAATCCGATCCATTATCATGAAAGGGTTCCCAAGGATTGATTCGTCTGTTTCAGTAACATGAACTCTTGGAACAGGATAGCCAATTTCTTTCAGTTGTTTCATGACCCTTGATTCTCGTTCTGCTTTTTCACCGATTCCTGGTGCATAAACTCGAACTATGAAACTCTCCTTCATTCTGCCAGATTCAGATAGCCATTCTATATCAAATGAGAAAATTTGAGTTTCCCATCCACTTGTGATATCAGTGAATTCTGTGATCTTCATTGATTCCTTGCTATTGTAGTGATTCTGCAGGTAAGACAGGAGGCTTGTAGAGTCCATATCCTTCTGGTTGGATGTTCATTGATTTATCTTTGGTTCTGGCCAGGGATTTACGAGAACTGAAAGAGAAACCATTGTTCCTAAAGGAACATGTTTACGGAAGAAGAAAAGGAAAAAGGCATTTCATAAACTTCCACTGAGAACCGAGTTTACACATTTTCTCCAAGGCTTAGCAACACCACATTGCTTAAATATTGTTAACTATTTCAATGGTCTTGACAAATGAGGTGTTAAGATGGGAGTCACTCTAAAATCATCAACGAAGATTCTTGAATTGGCAAATGAATTTCCATTCCTGTTCGATACACTTGTAGAAATATCGCCCAAATTGAAGAGATTGCAAAATCCAATTCTCCAGAAGACAATCGGACGTAGAGCTACTCTTACTGATGTATCAAAGATGTCTGATGTTCCATTAAACCGTCTCTTTGTTCTACTCTCTGAATCAATATCCCAGAACACAAATGAAGATGTCGAGATTGACAAGGATGAGCAGGAAAAGGGGGAGTGGCAAGACGAGCTCACTAAAAGACAAAGGAAACTAAAAGACCTAATTCTAGGACTTCACAGTGGAGAAGATATGAAGAAGCTCCAGGCGGAGTTCAAAGAAATACTCGTTGATGTCAGCCCAACAGAAATTGCTGAGATGGAGCAATCTCTCATAGATTCTGGTGAATTGACTGCACAGCAGGTCACTGCACTATGCGATCTTCACGTTCTTGTTTTCAAGGAATCACTTGATGTTCAGCAAACGCCCTCTACAACACCTGGACACCCTATTCATACATATATGAGTGAGAATGAAGAAGCTCAAAGATTAGTAAACATCTTGAAAGAAGATCCTAGCGATACAAGCACTCTGGAAAATCTCAAGAGAATCGTCATCCATTATACACGACTGCAAAATCAACTTTTTCCACTTTTGGAGAAGGCTGGAGTCACTGGACCCTCAACTGTCATGTGGGCTAAGCAGGATGAAATTCGTGAGATGATTAACAAGGTAGATGCTTCAAACCTTAACGAATTATTGTCTGCAATCGAAGAGCTGATCTACAAAGAAGAAAACATTCTATTTCCGATGTCTCTGGAAAACCTATCAGAATACGATTGGGTGAAAGTCCGAACTGGAGAAGAAGAAATTGGATATGCATGGATTACACCTGGAAGTGATTGGAAACCAATATCTCCAATTGATATTCACCAGGTTGAAAAGAAACCTGAGGATCCTAGGATAAATCTAAACACTGGTAGTTTGACGCTCAAGGAGATTGATCTCCTCTTAAGGCACCTACCTCTCGATATTTCATTTGTCGGAGTTGATGAGAAGGTAAAATATTACTCCGCTACTGATGATCGTATTTTTCCAAGAAGTCCTGCTGTTATTGGGAGAGACGTAATCAACTGCCATCCAAGCAAAAGCTATGACAAGGTAAAGAAGATTCTTGATTACTTCAAGGAAGGAAAGAAAGACAAAGCTTTGTTTTGGATTACATTGGGTGACAAGTTCTTTGTCATTAGCTATTATGCTGTAAGAGATGACGAGGGCAAATTCATCGGAACCTTGGAGTTCACTCAGGATGCTACTGAAATCAGAAGCCTCGAAGGTGAACAACGACTGCTTGATTGGTCGTAAATAATCAGCCTAACAAAGGAAAGAAACGCTACACAGAAAGTATCACTAAAAATGCGAAGACTTTTACCAGAATTTGCTATTTGTGCATCAGGGAAACTGCGGAAATAAAGGCAAGTAGAGAGAAGGCTACTGTCCAGAGGTAAGAGTAGAGATGAGTACGACTTGGTTCATTGCAAAAGAGTATCTTAAAAGACTGGAGATTGATTTTGAAGAACATGGTAGAAAGACCTTCAGTCTTTATCCATATGGCCCTACAGTAGCTAAAGTAATTGAGGTCTTCCCTGGAAAGAATTGGATTACACTAACTACAAGACTCATGGACCTCTCAGAAGTACCAACACGTAACAAGAAAGGTGTTTATGAGAAGCTCCTCAAATCCAATGCGACGCTTGTAGAAGTGAATTTTGGGATTGATAAGAGGAATTGCCTAATGATTCGCAACGCAATTCCAGTAACAGGAATCTCATATGACATCTTCAACTGCACATATGAAGCACATCTTGCTGGTGTCAAATTCTTCCATGAAAAGCTGAAGCCACAACTAATCTGATGTTTTTAATAGAGGAAGAAAGAGCGCAGAGCGGGCTCGAAGCCCGCTTGATTATTCTATTTACGTCTTTTAGCTCCAAGAATCACAACAAGTACAACTAATGTTCCGAAGGCACCATAGACCATGAGCATAGCCTCACTGTCCTCAGGGCTTGGACCTGGGGGTGTTGGTGTTGGTCCAGCTGTAGTAGTAGTTGTAGTTGTTGCAGAATCTGCTACAACGTAGGAATTCTCTCCGGAGATTCCTTCGTTTCCAATACTATCGTAAGCAACGATACGATAGGTAACACTGACACCATCAGCTTGAGCTGGAATGATACCACTCCAAGTGTCACCGACGTTTGTCATTGTGACATTGATCCAAGGACCTGATTCGACTCTATACTGCAATGTTGCACTATCAACTCCAGAGATATCTAAAATATCCGAGGAAACAGTAACAGACTCACTTGATATTGGATTAGTCGGATTATGTGCGATGAGTGTGATTGATGGACCAAAGGTATCAGGTACACCACCAGTAGCAAAGGTGAATTGCAGTGGAGGAATCTGAAATGAGTTACCATCCACATCTACAGCAGTGATATAGAAACTTACGATAGTTCCAGGTGCATGGTTTGGAATGATTCCTATCCAATCACCAGTACTATTGGACATGGGTACAATGAAGTCACCACTGGAGTTTGAATAAGTAAGAGTGACAGCTGAAAGTCCTGAACCACCAGAATCAGATGCACTTGCTGTTATCGTTGCTATCTCATTGCTGTACGCATCGGTTCCATTGACAACGCTTAGGACACCAACGAATGGAGCGATATTGTCTCTGAAATGGAATACACTATCTGGCGAAACAGCTTCGTTTCCAGCATTATCCTCTGCATAGATTCTGAAATTGAAATCATACCTTGCTTGGTCAGTTCTCAAGATATCAACGATCCAGCGACCTGATCCCTCGTCGAAGGCCATCGTGTAATTTTGAACACCATCAATGTCATACACTTTGACTGTTTTAACACCTGAACCACCGCCATCATGAACTTCAGCCTCTATACGTACATAATCACCGAAGGCGTCTGGATAATGAGCAGCAGTAACACCTGCAAACTCAGGATCATATGTGTCAATTCCCCCGTGTGAAATGTATCCGACAAAGATTGGATCTACAGTCACAGCCCAGCCATCCCATTGTGGGAAGCCAATAACTGTGTAAAACTGTGTTGAAGCAACTGAGAAGGTTGTAGCCGAATGTCCACCACCAGAAACGTAAATCGCACTAAACGCCCCTACTGGGACCGTCTGAGCATCAACATTCGTAGACATTGAAGAGTTCTTTGACCAATCGTAGGGTGTTCCACCTAGGCTCATTAGAGCAACACTGCTCAGACCACTTGCCATTGTGAAGTTGTAAGACGCCGCCGCTTGGTCATTGGTTATCGTCTGTCCGAGATCATCAATGTATGATGCATTTGCAGTTAGTCCTCCACTAGTGAGGATGGATATGTCACTGTAAAATGCAACAGCAAGACTTCGTCCTTCTAGAGGATTGGTTGTTGATGGAAAGTCCAATTCCCAATCTCCAATTGCTATGTCAAACTTGACATCAGCACTATTCGGTATGGATACATTCTCATTCACTTCACCAGTAAAGTGTACATCAATGGAGAACTCCTCAGTTAGACATTCAGTGGGTCTCTCATCGAACTCAACAAAGTCAGAGCCATAATATGCTCCCTCGTACCAATCAAAGTAGGATCGCACACCAAATGGATAGACCTCTCCAGTCACATTATAGAACGAAACCCCAAAGTCTATTGTTTCATTGACTGCACGATACTCGGAGTCAGTTGGATTGTAGTTACCCCAACCTTCACCAGGTGTGGTGAAGTTGACAGACTCGACATCAATTGGCATCCAATAGTGTGTTAGCTCAGCATCGCCAAGAGCTTCAGATGAGATATTCATGAAATTGTCAAGGCTTGTGTCATTCCAAGCAAACATTCCTGCATATTGATATGCGAGATTGATATCCATCAAATCTGAGTGCGTGCCATTACTAACTTCTGTGCTGTACTGTTCATCAAGTTCCCACCATAGCCAACTCCATTCCTGTGAGTTGTCTTCAACCCAATCCCAACCTTTGGACTGTGCTTCAGTGACTATATCGGTGTATGTTCTATTCTCAAACATCCAAGCAATACCCCAATAACCAGGTCTTGGATTTCCATATGAGTCAAACAGTGTGCTTGAAACATTTACGTACTCTGCGGCAGTCAGTTCTTGACCAGTGTCTGCATGAGTCCAGATGTTCAATTCACTCCAATCGTATGTCCAGTTGAATGTGACCATTCCAGTGTAGGAATGCAGATTGAACTCATCACCGTAAGATGTTGTGCTATTGTTGGGTTCCCAGAGTATAGTGACATCCAGATATTGCTGAGTCACATTGAAGTAGTCAGTGCTTGAGTGAATCTCTCGAACATAGTATTGATCTGTTGTTGTGTCAAGATTGCCATCCAAGTCAAGAGCACCGGACAGAGGATCAACTGTCCAAACATCATTCTCCCACATTCCAAAAGCTGGAGTACCATATACAATTCTCTCTTGAGTACGTATGATTGTTATAGGAAGAGGAGCGTAGTCCAACTTCATGCTGTATCCTTGTGTTCTGAATGCTTGATAGATAACACTTTGATTGCCTCGACCATGATACACTGTACCATTTACATCGAATGCCCATGATGGGAAGTTGAATTTTGTACTCTCTGGAGTATTATAGAGATCAACCAACTCGTATTTGGATCCATTAAGAACAGATTGCAGAAAGACATAGTGGTGTGGAACTATGTTGTCCATCATGTAAGTCATGTTATACCATTGACTACCATCCCACTCCCAGTAATCAACTGGATAATGGATAATAGGAACATCTGCACCTTTGAAGAAGAATGTTCCATTCCATGGCTCACCTGTTACATTTTCAACGAAAATAAGTTCTGCAGAATAATCCATCCATCCTTGCCATCCTTGGTATTCACCGTAGATATCAATCATGTAGTATCGATCTATCTTCGACATAGTAATGTTAGTGGGTTCGGCAACAGGATGGTCCATTCTTGAAAAGAAGTATGTACCATTTGACAATGAGATGTTAAGGAACGTTGCTCTCCAAGTTTCGTTGTAGAAGAACTCATCACCACTCATCGTCAAGACATAGTTATAGCCACTGGTCATATTCCAATCATAAATTTGACTGGTCTGATAGTTCCCATCATAGAAACCAGTTTGAAGATCAAGCCAGCCATCCTCGATAAACTCGTAGGTGATTGTATCCCGATGACCGTATGCCACAGTCCAATCTTCTTGCATTACTTGTGGAATCCAAATACTATTGTTTGCAATAGTTGTCCATGGTCTATTGTCAAGACCATCACTGTCATAATTATAGTTCAATCGATACATTGAATCAATACTCCAATCAGTGAGATTGTAGACTACTCCTGTATCGATTTGCCAGATATCATACAAATACCCGTTTGTTGGTTCCCATTCTTGAATTGGTAACTGGATTGCTTCATAGGTCGAACCATTTACAATTGCATATTCCTTTGCGAAATATTGACCTGTTAGATGATTGTAAATATTCTCAAGATTGTTTAAATCCCATACACTCCACATTGGAATTCCTGGAGCTGGTAACTGGTATTGCGTCCCCTCTATAATAGCATAGACGAACGAATGTGTCATATGATGCGGAATGAAGAATGAAGTCGAATTATAGACACCTGTCATCAATTCCCAAGGCCATTCAAACATGTAAAGTACACCCATATCCCAATAGTGGTAGCCCCACATTTCATTCCACCAGAATTCCACAGGTTCATAGGTCCCGTTGCGATACATAATATAATGGTCACGACCTAGATACTCTGGCCAACCTCTCATATAGAAGGGCGTAGTCCCATTTAGGTATGTCACATATGTATAATCAACTCGGGATACATCAACAACCTCTTGGAATTGTGGCATCCAGTTGTTCCAAAATGACCACGGAAGCACTATGACAGAACCATTCACCGCAATCATATAGTGGAGGTCATCCTTTCCTGTGTATTGTGGACCATCACCCCAAGCCAGAAACGATGTATTTCCCAATGCAGGCAAAGTGATATTGAATACAACTGCGACACTTCCAGAATAGACTTTGATTTCAGTACCATTTGCAAACTGGATGAAGTATTCTTCTTCACCAGTTGTATAATTGAATTCGGATCTGATGTTGGATTCCCAGTTTTCATTCATATCTGTCATGAAATAGGGCTTGAGGTCAATTTTTTCTGCACCTATCTCTATGTATGCAACTTTCTCACGTTGGTAGAAATCTCCGGTTTCGTTGTTTCGGAATATCTCTGCTCTAACTGGTTCTTCCATGTATATTTTGGTTCCATTAAGATAACTATACACTGTGTTCTCATTCCATCCAAGAACAGTGTGTTCACCCCAACCGGACTCGTAGTCTTCCACCCACGTTAAATCTCCGTAGAAGTATTTCCATTGCCATTCTAACTGAGGTAATTCTAATGTTGGCACAATATCAAAGGAAACTCTGAGGTCATTTCCAACAAGATTTCGCATGATATTTACTACATCAAGCCAGTGAACTGGCATCTTGAGACTTGGCGAGTTTTCGGATAACCAACGCGGCACCCAATCATTAGCAACAAAATCCCAGGTTAATTCTTCCCAGTACCAGTCTTCAACTAACACATATTGAGGTTCCCAACGACCATCAAATATCTCAACCATTTGCCATTCCCAATGCGATCCATATCGCCATTGTGTTCGAACCGTTCTGTTGAAGACATCAACATCGACCAACCCATGAGAATCAATCCGTATCTGAATCTCAATTTCAGACCATTGGTGCCAGTCATTCATTCCATCAAAGCCCCAATCTTCTTCATAGGCTTTCATGAAGAATCCTATACCATCTATCTCTTCGAAGTAGTCAGCACCTCCCTGAAGCCAAGATTTGACGGTAAAGGTTTCAGCAATATCAGTTTGGAACATCCAATCTGGTTGGTAAGGTTCACCTGCATGTGTCAATGTGACGATTGAAACTGGTGATTCCACAGCCAAACTGCGAAGTTGTTCGTACTGAGCTGCGAGCTCTGGAGGAGACAATGGCAAATTTGCTAAAGGTGCAAGATTTCGACCATTAATGTCAGTGACTCGTTCCTCGATGTGGAGAGGCCACGAGTCTTCAGAATTAGTAGGAAGCACATCTTCACTTATATGACCTCGATAAGTCAAGACGAGATTCCCATCTTTCCAATAGGATCCACTAGAAGTTTCATTTACGATGAAAGGCAGTGGGTATCTATCATCCGCAGGCCACGGTTCATATTCATACCATTTTACTGTTTCCCAATGACCTCCCTCTTTATCATCTACCCACGTACCATTCTCATAACGATATGCAAGCATATTGGTGAATGTTCCAGATACAAAATCATAGACTAGAGCGGCTTTTCCATAGGTTGTTTGGTCATGCGGCATCCCATCCCAATAGATGTATTCTCTTCCAGTATCAAGATATGTGTAACCATCCTCATAATGGAATCCTTCCTTTTGAGCTGTCCAGTTGACTGTCTTAGCAGCATTCCAGAAATATGTCTGAGTGATGTTATTATAATCCCAGACACCTGTGACCTCTCTAGTGATTGTGTATAGACCATATACGTAATTTTGAGTTTGGATTTTATTCGGAATTTCAAAAAGGATGGTAGAATTGGCAAGAAGTGATCCATTTGCTATTGTTGCAGTCATATTGAATTCTGTACCATATGTTGCAGAATGCAATGCACTCCCATCATCCGAAACTCTCTCCCAATCGTAGTATCCACCCACAGCTTGATCTACGAGGAAGTTGAAAGTAGCTCCAATAATTCTACCACTATTGAATTCTTCAAATCGACTTTCTGCAAGAGAATTGAATTCTGAATCTTGAACACCACAGGAAATTGTATAGAATCCTCCGATTGTTGAGGAATTAAAACGAACTCTAACATTTGCCCAGTAAGATTCCAGAGTAGGAGTGTATCCAGTGCGTGCTGGATCAAGTTCCATATAGGGACTCACTTCTGCTCCAAAAACATCAGCTATGGTGAAATTCTCATTTAGATCACTTGGAATGGGATCAGGCCAAGTAGCATTTGTACCACTATATGTTAACCAACGATCTCCATCAATATCGTAGTATACCATCCACATAATTGGTGAGTTCTCAATTCCACGGAATTCGCCCTCAGAGTTTGCTAACGCAGACATGTTGAAGTATTGTCCCATTAGATAGACTCCTGCAGGAGTTTGACCTCCTAATGCGCTGAATGGAATCTCAATTCTAAAGTCAACATATTCATCAATCGCGATTTCATCTGCCCATGTTATCAGAGTGAAATCAGTAGTATTTCGTGTGTGCCAGTTAATTGTTGGTCCGAATCTATAGTGATTCGATGTCCATGTATTACTATTCTCATGATTCACTGTCCCTAAATCCCAGTCCACTCTTGTATAATTCTCAGGATAATCTGCGAGAATTCTTGGGTTACTCTTTGCGTAAGAAACCGGATTAGTGAGTGGCGCTTCAGTTGAAATATTGGCAACTGGTGGAGTCATAAATAGTGAAAGTGAAAATATTGCGAGTACAAGCAGTGAGAATGTTTTCGTAATGAATTTAATCGTGTACACCTCAAGCTAATCATGATTTTATGGTAGCCGCAGCTGCTTCAATTTGGTATAGAGACGTGCTATACCGTGTTTACCAAAACAGGATTGTGTCCGGATTCAATCCATACTGGCTTTATCATTAGCAGCGGTACTTTCGTAGCATCTCCCGAATTGATAATATAAGCCTACGTCGATTGAATCAACTATAAAAATAGAAGAAGGAGGAGCGATTGGAAACCGCTCCTCATCAAAATTATGGACCCATTATTGACCAGAAGATAATCGGAGTGACAAACGCTTCAATCAGTGCAGCAATAACAAGGAAGAACATAATCAGGATGTATGTCCTCCAGGTTCTTTCATCTCCTAGAAGATGTCGTGTTTTGGATGGAACTGCTTCCCAATCCTCCTCTTCGATTGTAGGCCAGAGATCCTTTGCAATCCTAAATGATGCAGCTGCTGCAACTAGGAATGTTGGGATTTCAACAATGGCATGAGGAACTATTCTAGATAGGAATTCCATCAAACCAAGACCCCATGTGTACTCTATGATTGCGATTCCGCCCAGAGTAAGAGCAGTAGAGAGTACTTCTGCAATTGCCACCGACATGATTCCCAATTTGACATATGTTATGAGAAAGCTCTCATCACGAGTTCTGCCTCTGAAGAATAATCTGTATCCTCCCGCTAAGATAAGTGGGAGAACTAACAAAGCAATGACAGTGAACTGGTCGTCATAAATGAAATACTCTGCAATGAAGATTGTTATGAACAGAGGGAACCACCAAGGTCCGGCGCCTTGTCCCCTACGACTATTTACAAGAGCCATCAAACCAAATATCAGAACCATCGCACCAAAAACATACACTGCTCTGAGTCCAAGCTGTGCAGTGAATCCCCATCTTGGGTCAAGGGGGTTGAAGAAACCCCTCATAAGATCATATTGAGTCCAGAGATAGGTAATAGCTCCGCCAACTGCAACAGCAACTATGCTCCATGTTCCAACAAATCGCTCAGTCATTGACTTTCTAGCACCAGCATACCAGAGAACCGCAGACCAGAATATCGGACCCATAACCATCATCATGAGAATCCGAATCAAGTTATGTTCTGCGAAGACCACAAACCAACCAAGTGGGTTTGCATTTGGATCAGTCCATCGAGGAGCAAGGAAATCAACTGGTGGCGGGAGAACACCCTCAAGACCATCAGGATTCGCTATCTTCTGCAGGAGTGCGGATAACAATTCTCTGAAATAGTCGGGGTCAACGAATGCAGTAGAGATTCCCCAGATACCAACTATCGCAACGATAAGACCTCCAAAGAACATCACTGCGGACTGGGCTAGGTCACGCTTACTTATACTGAGTAGAGGACCAACAGCTTCACCGATGGTTTCACGCCAACTTTCTCGGAACTCGAAGAAGTACATTATGAATAATGTGGAAAATACAAAGATTGGTAGATTTACAACTAACTGCACAGCTAACCTGTAGAGCTCTTGACCTTCAGTGGGGAGAATTAAGAATGGTCTAAGTCTATTAAAGACCTCTCCAGCATATATCGCAGGTGTCCTATATGTGCCAACGATGTAATCGAGGCCAGGAAGCAAATAGAACGTCGTCAAAGATATTGTAACACCAGAGAAGAAGGCAAATGATTCTCGTCCTGTATTGAATCGTTTACGAATATAATGCCCTGAAATACCCAATAAAATCATCATTGCAAAGGGTATAGAGAGCATAACGAATACCCAAATTGTTTCTCCAAGGATCTCAATGTTATTTGGAGGGTTGGCAAGAATTTCCACAATGAATTCATCATCTACCGAACGCGGAAAGATTGCGAAAACACCATGTTCTATACCATAATTTAGGGTTGTAGCAAACACCGATGCTATGTAAGCTCCAGTCACAGCCAAACCAGCACCTACACTAACTCCAAGAGTTTTGAGTGCATTTCCCCAATTGATTCGCGACAGTTTGGACCTGGCTTGTGCAATTGAATCAAAAGTACGTTTGTATAATACTGCTGAGAAGTCTTCAATTAGTGGGAATATCAGAATAACGAAGATGATAGGTGGTGCTGCAAGAGCTAGCCCTTGGATATAGTAATTTATGAGGAAGGGAGTGATATCTGGGATAATTCCCCCTTCCACTAGCCCAATAGATAACCAGACATCATATCCAAGAATTGCGATAGTAAGAAGTATGTTTAAGCGGAAGAACCAACCTAGAACACCCTGCATCATTTCACTACCCAGGTCACGACCACCCAAACGAAGACCTGCACCTTTCGCAATTCGATTGGATGCTGGATAGCCAAAACGATAGATCCAGGTAACAAATATGAAAATGGCCAGGACATAGTTATCAGGAAGAGTTCCGCGTGAATCACCAATTGAAAGGAGAATGTAGTTGGGTAGTGTCCCAATATACACAGAGATTGAAGGGACAATCGTTACTAGTCCAATTATGAGGTAATCTCTCCATGCATCTCGCCAGGCACGTGCTTGTACCTCAGGATTGAGTGGCTGCGGTTCAACTCCTTCGAAGGTTATGTTATCCAGTCTATCACTCAGTCCAGTATATCCATCTGTTTCAGGCTCTCGATTTGTGATACTTCTGATTAGGTTTTTGAACCTCATCTTCATAGGATCTTGAAGCGTTAGTTTGACAGCTAGAACAAGCATACCAAAAAGCACTGCAAAGAAAGAAACCATTACCCAGATCAAATACTCTTGTAGTGCAGATGTGAATTGAAACAACATATCTGTCACGAGGAGCCATGACAGAATCCTCGTATCCACGAATGGATCTAGTCCTGTTGATGAGCCAATTGCAATATTAAGGAGGAACCATGTTATTGTTCGAAGATACATCAGTATAATGAAAGCGTCAATGAGTTTGCTCTTCCTCTTGCCAAAGAAGATGAAATAGGCAAGAGTCACAATGAGTGGGGGTATAAACTCAAACATAATTGTCAATAGCGTGAGGTCGGCAAGTGCCATTCATCAGTCACTCCAGGCAATATACAGAGTTCACAAACCGTTTTCTATCAAAAAAAGGTTCGTTGGACATACAGATACAGCTAATAATATACAGACAAAATCATGACCGAACATCATTAAGTTGGAATATTGGGAAACATCAAGAAAGTACTGGAGTTGATTGGAAATAAATTGCCTTACCGAAAGTTTAAAGAAAACAGATTAGCTATCGTGAAGACAGTTCAACTGAGGGTTGAGAATATCAACACAGAAGTTGAGGTGCATAATTCATGGAGATAAATAAGGAGCTAGTTGACGCAATCAACGATCAACTGAATTTTGAATTGTACAGTGCTTTCATCTACTTATCAATGGCCACCTGGTTCGAAGATCAAAATCTGACAGGTATGGCTCATTGGATGGAGGTGCAATACCAAGAAGAGTTTGCTCATGCAATGAGATTTTACAGACATCTAACTGAGCGTGGAGCAAGAGTTGTGATGAAACAAATTGAAGGTCCGAATACTGAGTGGGCATCAGCTCATGAAATCTTCGCAGATGCCTATCATCACGAAGCAATTGTCACAGAGAGAATCTACAAGATTGGTGACATTGCTGACAAATTGGGTGATAGATCAACTCAGGCCATGTTGACTTGGTTCTACAATGAACAGACTGAGGAAGAAGCAAATACGATGGAAATCCGTGACAAGCTCAAATTGATTGGTGACTCAATTCCAGCTTTGTTACAGCTTGATGCAGAGCTAGGTGCAAGACCACCTGCAGCTCCCATTCCAGCTGACTCGACTGCACCATAAAACTGCTAAATACACGCTTCCTTAAAGCGACCGGAGGTAGTGCTTTACCTCCGGCACTTGTTTTTCTTAAAGAAGTACATTTTCGCACAAGTCGCAGACTACTTATGCTAGAAAATCACCCGTTTTTTCCAGTGTGAGAGGATAAAATGCTACCAGATGATATCATCAAAGCAGTTACAGATTCAATATCTGGCATTCGTGCAAAAGACTATGCTTCATCAATCTCAACATTCCATAGAATTCAGGGAAGTCCAGGTTTTCGAGAAGCTGTAGAGTTTCTAAAATCAACAATAACTTCCATTTCTGATGCGAAAGTTGAGATGTTTGAGTATCCAACAGATGGCAAGATCGCTGTTGCTACTTGGCAAAATCCGATGAGTTGGGAAGGGAAAACTGGAACACTAGAGCTAATAGAGCCAGAAATCAAGGTTCTTGCAGATTTCAGTGCTGAACCAATTTCCCTAGTTGCTCATTCGACATCAACTGAAATTGATTCAGAAGTTGTCTATGTTGGGAAGGGTCTGAGTCCATCAGATTATGAAGGCAAAGACGTCAAAGGAAAGATTGTCCTAACTGAGAGTCCTGCCCAGCAAGTTCATAGGGTTGCCTGCATCAAAAATGGTGCTGCAGGATTACTAACATTTGTGCCACCTGAAGGAGTAGACGAACTTGCTGAGTTAAGGAGGTACGAAGCAATTTGGCCTACAGCTGATGAGGTTGACAAGGCAAGGTTCGGTTTTGCTCTTAAACAGAGTGATGGAGTCAAGATGACGCAATGGCTCAAGGAAGGAAAGAAGGTCCGAGTCAAAGCTAAAGTTGATGCGAAACTATTCACCGGAAAACTTCAGGTTCTCTCTGCGCTTCTTCCTGGTGAAGATAAATCGAAAGAAATCTGGCTGGCTGCACATCTTTGTCATCCACATCCTGGTGCAAACGACAATGCTTCAGGTAGCGCTGCACTTTTGGAGATCTTAAGAACTCTCTCAGCTTTGCTAAGAGAGGAGAAGATACCAAATCTGTCATTCTCTATAAGATTCATTTGGATACCAGAGTGGTCAGGAACCATTCTATTCATTCATAATCAACCTGAGTTGCTCAAACGATGTAAAGCAATGATCAACTTGGATATGGTAGGAGCTGATCCTACCAAGTCAGGATCCGTATTGAATTTGTACAGGACACCACACTCACTACCTACCACACTGAACAATGTTGTCAGATATTGGCTTCAGTCTGAAGCTAAACGTAAGGATGAAAGACGTGAGGGAGGAATGGTAGCACCTCTTCCTTTCGAGTATAGTCCATACTCGGCAGGTAGTGATCACTTCATGTTGACTGACAGTACTGTTGGAATACCAGCAGTCATGTTGAATCAGTATCCAGACAGGTTCTATCACACATCAACAGATACACCTGATAAACTGGACACTAGACAGATAGCATACGCATCTAAGATAGGAGCACTCTCAGCACTATCATTGGTTCTCCCAAAACATGTCTACGAGGAAACGATTCTCACAGAAACAAGAAATGAGTTCATTGAACTGATGCAGAGAGTGAGTCTCCGTGGAGTCACTGAACTCTCCAGGTGTCTTGGTGATCCTGAGATTATCTATCCACGTGTATTGAGGTGGCTCGGGTTTGCTCATGATCTCGGTCAAGAAACACTTGACATAGCCAGCACAGAATGGTCACTCATTGCGGAGCAAGAAGCACTCAGACAGTCTTTGAAAACCAGTCTTCAAATGGTCTACACGACGGAGATGGTTGTCGCAAGAAAGGCTTACGAAGGAGCATGTGCTGAAGTCGGATTAGAGGCAATGCAAGAGGATCAGATTGTATTGGACACTGAAAGTTTTGGCATTGAAGTGAAACGAATTCATGATCATGCAATGAGCCCTGGATTTATCTTGAACAAGTTGGGCGACAAAGGACCAGAATACATGAAGATGCGAAAGGAGCATGAAGGAATTTTCGAATCCCTTGATGAGATGCTTAACCTTTCAAAAGATTGGATTGCCCTGGATGTGGTTTGGGACAAAATTTGTTTCCAGTTTGGCAAGATGGAATCAGCCAAACTTCTCAAGATTGTGAATGATCTCACAGAAGCAGGGATTATCGAATCCAGGAGTGTGTAGTTGCTGCAAGATGGTCAGTGGCATTACAACAAGGTTGTCTTTGCGGGTACATTTGACCATCTTCATGAAGGCCATAAGCACATCATAAGTACTGCGTTCAAGTTGAGCAAACATGTGGCTTTGGGGCTTACAAGTGATCAGATGATCCAATACAAGAGCGACAAGCAGCTCATCCAGAAATATGATGAGAGATATGCAGAGCTTAAGAGATTCATCAGCTCTCAGTTTGATGAAGAGAGGAGCAGTATATTCCCAATCGACACGAAGGAAGGTGGTGCTGACAAGATGAAGGATCTGGAAGCTCTCATTGTTTCCGATGAGATTGGAGTGGTTCAAAATGCATTTGACATTAATCAGATGCGGATTGATAATGGACTTCCTAGATTCCACATCATCGTAATCCCTAGAGTGAGAACATCTGATGGCAGACCCTTATCGTCATCAAGAATCAGACGGGGAGAAACATTCCACGAAAATGACCTCATTTACTAGGAAATTCGAGATTCTGAGCAAACTTAGCTTTGAACTCCGAGTTATTGGTGAGATTTATGTGAGTCACTTCTGATGCTACAAATTCTGCAATCTGTTGGTATTCTTCTAAGTGAAGGAAATCTGCACCCTTTATTGCACCGTCTGGAATCTGTTGCACTTTGGCTGATGGCAAGGCAGGGAAGAGACCTATCCTTATTGCAGATTCAAGAGTAAGTCCAGAACCAAACACGCCAGTTAGATTCAGTTGCTGAATATCTTGAGATGTGATATTCGCATGTTCTAGGAGAAGGTCGAATGCACTGCGTATTGCGGATTTTGATTGTTGCAGCATTCGGATATCCGGTTGAGTCAAAATAATACTGGACCCGGTAGAAGATTCGTGCGATGTTGCGATGATGTAATGCGAGATAGGCGAATCCATCACTAGCCATTGTGAAGATATTGACCTGTTAAAGGACCCTCTTGGGAGAAGAATTTGAGTGTCAAGCATACTAGCTATTGCTGAAACCACTCCCGTGCCGCAAATGCCACTTGGTTTGACATCTCCAATTACTTTGTATATCGGTCGTGAATCAGGACCATGAATTTCAACAGAGTAGATAGCTCCAATATCACCAGGCATTCCACACTGAATAGACATTCCCTCGAAGGCAGGACCAGAAGCAGCAGAGGTCACCCACATTTTCCCCTCAGACAATAAAGCAAGTTCAGTATTCGTACCAACATCGATTGAAACAAGAGTGGTTTCAGAATCAGGAAATCCACTAGTTATCATCATCGCTACAGCATCAGCGCCAACATATGACTCAATTATTGGTGGGGAGTAACAAACAGTATCACTACTTAATGGCAATTCAACATCTATTGCGTTTACCTTGATGGCATCTTTCTTTTCAGCCTCATATGGAGGTTTCAATAGCGAATCAGTTGGTAGATCGAAGAAGAGATGGTGCATTACTGTATTTCCTACGATCACAATAGACTCGACAGCATCTGCATTGCAATTTGAATCATCCAGTACCGTGAGGATGGCTTTACGGATGGAACGACGCACAGTTGATGTAAGGGTGATGGAATTCTTTCTAACTTTAGCAAAACCCAATCTGGATATGATTTCCTCACCAAATTCTCTTTGTGGGTTGGCAATACAGAACTCTCGGATTATCTGTGATGTTTCAATATTGATGAGATGACAGGTTATGTTGGTTGTGCCTATGTCGATTGAAATTCCGAGTGATTCACTACTTGGCATTATATCTACCGCACAATCATAACAGGACAATGAGCATGGCTTGCTACCTTATCACTTATGGATCCGACAAATAATCGTTTAATCCCACTAAGACCTCGTGAGCCCAAGATAATGATATCCGCATCACGTTCCTTAGCAATATCAATTATTTTTGCAGCAGGATCTCCATGAGTGATAAGATCTACAACTTCACAGCCCAAATCACGAGCAATGGTCTTAGCTCGAGAAAGGATATCCTCCCCAACCTTCTGCAACGATAGGAAAGGTTGATCAGAAATAGTATCATGGTAGGGAGTTGCTGATACTAGCATTGGAACAACATGAAGCAAAACTACCTCTGCATCCAGAGGCCCACTCATTGCACAAGCATATCGAACAGCCTTTAGTGAGTGTTCAGAACCATCTACTGCCACAAGAATGCTTTTCACTTCAACACGTTCATCCGCACCGTTCATCAGGCACCCTCTCTGAGTGCCTAGATATGCTACGGACCTTATCTCTCTTTCTAAGATTCTCTGATGAAATTATAGCTTTAAAGAACCATAAACAGACATGATTACCTAAAATGTGAGAGAATGCTAAACCCACGTATTGTGAAGCAACGAGTCCATTTGTAGACTATTCAAACAATGCTTGCTTAAAAATCACAGGGATAAATCAGACTTGTTTTCAGCATGTTTAGTGATTTCAAGGTTACAGGACTTCATCTCTCTGCACCAGTCTTCACATTTCTGAGCCAGTTCCTTTTCCCGGTAGAGAAGATCACACTCTTCACAGAGGTATAGTTCATTTAATTTCTTAACCATACCACAAGACCAATTCTAGTTGCTTTTAGTTTGATGGTTTGTGATTTCTCTGTAGTTGACAATTACGATGATGGGAATTCTCAAATCTGCAATAAATAATAGGTAAGAAATGTGAATATCATGTCAGCTGAAACATATCCCGATTGCATTAGAAATCTACCAAAAGCAAAGGTTCCATTCCAAGGGGTTCAAGCGTATATTGCTCAAGGTGCTCAATTTCAGATTGGATTCTTTGAGATTGAACCTATCGGAGTTGTATCACCACATAGCCATGGGGCACAATATGGGTTTGTCATTGAGGGTGAATTACTTCTGACAATAGGTGATGAAACTAATCTATACACCGAAGGCGATTCATACTACATACCTGAAGGAGTTGTTCACTCAGCCGAATTCAAGACATTTTGTCGTGTAATGGATTTCTTTGATGAACCTGAGAGGTATGAAACTGAGTAGGATTCACGAATTGTTGAAGCTCAGCTACTTCCTATATTGCCATTCCTCCATCCACTGATAGACAAGTGCCTGTACAGAACTCAGCAGTTGCTAGATACAAGATACCCTCTGCAATCTCCTCAGGCCGACCAAAACGTTTGAGGGGTTGGCGTTCGATGAATTGCTTTCTAGCGGCATCTGGGTCAGGGAACTTTGAAAGACGGTCTTTGAGAGAGGGAGTATCAGTAGTACCCGGACAGATACAATTGACTCGTATTTTGTCCTCCATATAATCAACGGCCATGGCACGGGTGAGTGCTACTAGTGCCCCTTTTGATGCAGTGTAGGCAGCTCGATCTTTTACGCCCATCAGCGCTACTGCAGATGCTACATGGACTATAACACCCTCTGTCTTTCTCAGATGAGGAATTGCAAAGCGGGAAATGAGATATGCTCCTCTGAGGTTCACTTCCATTGTTCGATCCCAGTCTTCGGAGCTTGTATTGTCGACTCTTCCTGGAATAACAACACCTGCATTATTCACAAGAATGTCTAGTTGGTTGTAGCTCTCAATGGTACCTGCGATTAATCTCTGAACGAATCCCTCATTTGAGATATCACCCTTGACAAAAATCGCTCCTTTTTCATTAGATTTGATATCATTAACAACATTTAGTCCAGATTCTGCTATATCATTACACACGACATTCGCTCCCTCATTTGCAAATAATTTCGCCGTAGCTTCTCCGATTCCTGCACCGGCTCCTGTGACAATAGCTGTTTTTCCTTCCAGCTTCATTCTCAGTCAGTCCTCACTCTTTCTTTTATCACTACGTGAATCTTCTTTATTCTTCCTGATAGAGATCTGAGATGTCTAAGTATGGACTACTGAGATTGATTTAGAGTCAGTCTATACAAGCTTTGCTAGAAGTGACTCAACAGACTCAATCTTAATACTCGACTTTATGCTCTCTGCTCCATCCCGAAGATTTCGTAGACAGAAAGGACAGGCTGTGACAAGAATCGATGCGCCAGTGTTTTCAGCCTCTTGGACTCGATTCGCCGCAACTGCTATAGCTTCTTCACCTCTGCCGGATCGGAATCCACCCCCTGCGCCGCAACACTTGGCAAACTTACGATTCCATTCCATCTCGACAAAGGTAACTCCAAGTATTGACGAAAGTATTTGTCTGGGAGCTTCATAAACCCCGGAATGTCTACTGAGATGACATGGATCATGATATGTTATCACTGCATCCAGATGATTGGTCCTTAATTTACCTCCTTGGATAATTTCCTGCAGAAGCTCCATTGAATGGGTAAACCTGAGCTTTGGTTTAATATTCAGTAATGTTTCATAGTCATTAGAAAGCATTCTATAGCAACCAGCGCACGACACCAAGATGTCCTTTGAATCCATATTCTTGAAGAGATTATTTACCTTCTCTGCTTGTTCACGAGCTTGAAGCTTATCACCCACCCGATATGCTGGAGAGCCACAGCAAATCTGCTCAGCTGGTGTTCTGAAACTGACTCCAGCAGCTCTCAGAATCTTAAGGAGAGAATCGACCTCATCGCTTTCCCTGTAGATTTGTGTACACCCGAGGAACAGCGTATAATCAGCAGAGCTCAGCTTCGATTCAGGGATTGATTGTAAGAACATTGCACCTTCAAATGCGTCAGCAGAATATGGATTGCCACTATCGCGGGTTTTTGAGCTAATTTTCATGTACCCTTCAGGAAGAACAATCCCCTGATCATAAAGGACTGTTTTCATCTCTTGAATAGCTTCACTTTGATTATATCCGCAGGCCACGTCGCAAAGACCACAACTTGTACAAGCAAACACTCGTTCAGCCAAAGCTTCATCTAGTTCGAGAGTTCCTCTCAATAAATGGTAAAGAATGGTCATCTTTCCTTTTGCTGTATAGCTATCTAATTGTAGTTGACTATAAGCAGGACAATTCTCTCGACAAAAACCGCAGCGGACATGCATGCAAGCACGTGCCCAATCTTCATACTTTTCAAGTCGATCCATTATGTACTAAACCCCCTGTTTCCTCGATTTAGAATGTTCTTTGGATCTAACAATGATTTCAAGTCAGTAAGAAGTTTCCAAGCAGGACCTAGCTGATCACGCACCCAAGGAGATGACCGTAAACCTAGACCGTTAGCATTTGATAAGCTACCACCCATCTCTAGAGCTCTTTTGTACATTCGCTCCTTGAAATGGAACCACTTGTCAATTTCAGCTTTAATCCGAGTATCAATTGGTACACTGAAATAGATACAGAATGGGATTGGTCCTCTTGGACCTCCTACAACGAAGGCTCCAAAATCAATGTCCACCCATCCAAACTCCTTCTTTAGTTCGTCGCAAAAGTCACTGTACTCTTGGAATCGACTGAGGGGTACACAAGCATCCACTAAATCAGGTTCATATTCAGTATGCGATAATGCAAAATTGCTCTGGTCAAAGGTGTCCTTTCCAATATTGATAGAATTCCACCAAGATAGTGTGAGATCTTCGGGAAGTCTACTTCCACCATTTTCCTCCGAACATTTTGCTATGACTTTAAGTGTTGTTTCAACCATTTCAGCGCTACCGGATGCTCCAAAGAGTACAGCCATAGAAACTTCGTCGGGAATTGGTGTCTTTGCACGTTCCATATACTGGACAAGAGACCTTCGGTCAAACAGGAAGACAGTTTCAGGCCAGCATCCAGCAGCGTGAGTGCTCTTGCATGCTTCAATGGCTGATGTGATATCAGGAAAACCGTAGCTTATCCTGTCACGTGTATGAGGTTTGGGATATACCTTGAGCGTTGCTTCAGTGATTATACCCAGAGTACCCTCAGCACCAAGAAAGAGGTTCAAGAGATTATGTGTTGGTAGGGAGAGATAGCTCTTACCCCCAATCCTGATTATCTGACCAGTGCTCAGAACCACTTCCAATGCAAGAACTTGGTCATAGACATACCCGTACTTTGCCCCATAGATACTGATGCCCATGCAGCTCAATGCACCCCCAATTGTTGAGGAGAGACTGCTCTCGGGATGATGGGCAAAGAAAACACCATGGTCAAGAGCGGCATTGAAAATGGCTTCGATTGTGGTTCCAGCTTGAGCCGTAATGGTCAAATTATCTGGATCAACTTCGAGAACCTGATTCAGTCGCTTCATGTCAAGAACGATACCACGTTCCACTGCAAGAGAATTGCCTGACATGCTTGTACCTCCTCCCCAGGTATAGATTGGCACATTCATGTCATTGGCTATCTTGACAACCTCAACGACTTCGTCTGTAGTACCAGGCTTTACAATGATATCGGGTGTGTAATCATCAGCAATCCCCTCGATTGAGTAGTCTTTTGAGTAGACTAACCTATCACACAACTCACTGCTGACGAATTTTTCACCGACTATTTTTCTGAGCTTTTCCTCAACATTCAGTAAATCTGACATGGGCATCAAATCCACTAACGAGTGTTACTATTGTAGAGAGTGGTGCATAATATCTCTACTGTCTTGACTATTACGGCGAAGGTTATGTTGGGAAGACTAGTTTCCGTCGAAAATACTTAGGACAGGGATTCAGGTTAAATTGTATTCCATCTCTTGGTGTTGATTTTGTGTAACAAACTGTAATGTACAATGACAATAAGTCAGAAACAGCAAAACTGCAAAGTTGGCTGACCGATTTATTTTCACATAGGGTATCTTGGAATTATATCAGTTTTAAATCGAAATCGTTCAAAGACTCAATTGCAGAGGGTTGGTAAAATCAAGCCTAATCTGTTCATCTATTTTCCCTTAAGGGAATCTTGGATTATCTCTCTTTCCCAATAACCTCATAAACTCACTCGGCTGCAGTGAGTGAAAGAGCCATATTCAATGAAAGTGTACTTGTTATTTATCAAGAGGTATGAAAGATGGACCTCAGTATAATAAAATCCGAAGAGGATGTTAAACAGGCGACTCTTCAGATTCCTGGTTACACGGAATTTGATAGTAAGGTCTACGCTGCAACTTTCAGGATTCCAAAGGGTAAGGTAAGCACCTATGGAAGAATAGCCAAAATGATTGGTAAACCAAAAGCGTACAGAGCAGTAGCCAATTCACTCCATAAGAATCCTCTCTTTCCTGTTGTCGCATGTCACCGAGTTGTGAAAGAGGATGGTAGCTTCGGTGGTGAGAGAAAAAGGGCAGAAGGAAGATGCCAGCATTGTGAGGATGAAGGAGTACCCATTGAAAATGGAAAAGTGAAGATGAGTAAAGATATCATCTTCTGACTAAGTAAGAGAACTGAACTGGATCTTTCCTCTAACAAGACTCCGTAATGTTTCAATCAGACTATCCCTGTGAACCCTGACTTGCTCCATTGAGTCGCGGTCTCGAACGGTGACAGTACTATTCTCGAGTGTCGTGTAATCAATTGTAACACAGAAAGGTGTACCAACCTCGTCTTGACGTCTGTACCTCCTCCCGATTGATCCACCCTGGTCAAACTGTGCAACAAAACCCGCATCCACTACATCATCGAAAATCGTTTGCGCTGGATCTAAGAGCTCAGGTTTGCCCATCAACGGAAAAATAGCAACCTGTATTGGTGCAACCTCAGGAGGGAATTGTAGCCAGTCTGTATCGCGTTCTTTTGATTCGGAGCGAAATGAATTATCAATAAGACAGAAGAGAGGTCTCTCAATGCCAAATGCAATCTCAAGAACCTCAGGAACTACCGCTTTCTTGTCCACCTTGACATGTAATTTTTCTTTGGAGAATTCTTGATGCCGAGAGAGGTCGTAGTTTCCTCGATCGTGAACACCACAACATTCAACCCAACCAAAGCTCTCAGTGTGAATCTCAATATCCCAAGCGTCGGCTGCGTAGTGAGCTCGTTCAGTGGGAAGGTGCTGACGAAGCCGCATCTTCTCCTCAGAGAAACCCATCTTCCTGAAGATGTCATATCCAAGAAAAACACACCACGCATAGGCTGGTTTCTTGAAGTAACCCTTCTTGATTGCATCAGACATCCTTGTCATGACTGGCTTGAAATTGTCTTTGTCCTGTGCTTGATAGGTGACAAGAGGAAGCTTCTCATCCTTGATGTCTTCAAATTGTGGCCAGTCCACTTCATCTTTCTCAAGAAGGAAGATTTGACCCTCAGTCTGAGTGAACTCTCTCAAACGCAACATACCTTGGCGAGGAGAGATCTCATTTCGGTATGCCTTTCCAATTTGAAACACTAAAACTGGCAGCTTGTCTCGGAAAAATGTGAGAAATCGTCTAAACAGAAGATACGTTGACGTTGCGGTTTCAGGTCTAAGATAGGCGTCTTGGTCTAGTCCGAGCCTGGTCTGCATCATAAGATTGTACGTTTCAACTGGGCCCAGTGCTCCCTTGCATGATGGACAGACTAATCCAATCTTATTGATGGTTTCAGTCAACTGCTCAACTGTCTGACCAGCTATATTCGTGTCTGGAAAATTCTCTTCAATAAGATTGTCAGCTCGATACACCTGGCCACACTTTGTGCACTGAGTCACTGGATCAATGAATCCATCAAGATGACCTGAAGCTTTCCAGACCTGGGCTGGGCTCACTGTTGGACACTCAACCTCCCAGAAGCTTGCTCGAACAAACGCAGCACGAATCTGATTTTCAAGCCGGTTCTTGAGCAATTTACCTAGGGGACCTAAATCGTAGAATCCAGAGCTCCCTCCATATATCTCAGGTGATGGACCCCAGAAGAATCCACGTTTCTTTGCTAGACCTGTTATGATTTCGCTGAAGTCTCGCTCTGAACTCATTTGTTTCAACCAATCAGCATGCTTGAATGTATCTGACTTAAACGTTCTGTACAATTAGCTGGGTTTGCATTCTCTTGTAAAAGACATAGACGATTACAAGAACGATGACAGAATTTGGACTTAATTGTAGGTGATTGAGCATCCTTTTTATGGACTGCATCTATTTGATGATGAGAGGGAAAACGTATGGTCAATGACTCACAAATCTCTGGTTTCTATAAGTTATCCAGAGAGGAACGGATGAAGAAGCTTCTCAATATAACTGGGATTTCAGAGGATGATTTGAAGCCATTGTTTGAACCGGGAACAGTTGACATGGGTGTACTCGACCACATGATTGAGAATGTTGTTGGATCAATGACACTCCCTCTTGGAATTGCTACCAATTTTCAGATCAATGAAAAGAACTACCTAATTCCAATGGCAATTGAAGAACCATCAGTAGTTGCAGCAGCGAGTAATGCAGCTAGAATGGCCAGAGATCATGGCGGCTTCACAGCCACTGATACTGGACCAAACATGATTGGCCAAATACAGGTCGTAGATGTAATCCAACCAGAATCCGCTAAAGTAAAAATCATGGAGAAAAAGGACGAACTGCTTGCCTTCGCAAATGAGCAGGATCCAATCCTTGTTCGCTTTGGTGGAGGTGCCAAAGACATCCGAGTTCGCATTATTGATTCAAAGGTTGGTGTAATGCTGGTAACAGAGATTATAGTTGATACTCGTGATGCAATGGGAGCCAACGCAGTGAACACTATGGCAGAAGCCCTAGCACCGAGAATCGAGAAGATTACTGGCGGACGTGTAATTCTAAGGATTCTATCAAACCTTGCTGAATTTAGACTTGTTCGTGCTCATGCAACCTTTGACAAGGAAATGTTAGGAGGCGAGGAAGTGGTTAATGATATCATTGCAGCGTGGGCTTTTGCTGAAGCAGATCCCTATCGATGCTCCACACATAACAAGGGAATTATGAACGGAATTGATGCAGTTGTGATTGCCACAGGGAATGATTTCAGAGCAATCGAAGCAGGAGCGCACAGCTTCGCAGCTATGAATGGATACAGCTCATTAACAAAATACGAAAAAACTCCTGAAGGTCATCTCTCGGGAAGCATTGAGATTCCTATGGCAGTTGGTCTTGTTGGAGGAGCAACAAAGGTTCACCCTGTTGCGAGAGCAAGTGTCAAAATACTTGGTGTTAAAACTGCAACGGAGTTAGGACATGTCATTGCAAGTGTTGGTCTCGCGCAGAATTTAGCTGCGCTTAGAGCTCTCGCATCTGAAGGAATTCAGAAAGGGCACATGGCTTTGCATGCTCGAAATGTCGCAGCGACTGCAGGAGCTCGCGGAGATCAAGTGGACATAGTTGCAGAACGCCTTGTGAAAGAAAAGAATGTCAAGGTTGAACGCGCAAAAGAGATTCTTGATGAGCTCAAGTAAAAGAAGTGTGTCGGGAATAAACACTCCCGACACTTGGTTCAGATTTTTAAATCTTAACAGTGATGGGTAGGGCCAGCTTTCCTATCTGCTCTCCAAACTCATCCTCCACAGTTGAATACGAGCTTAGTTTCAAATTTCACCTTTGGTTAAAAGTTTCGTGGAACAAAATTACAAAATGTAATAGAATCTCCTTATTATGAGCGAATAATGAAACAATTCGAGCTCAAAATTGAGTGGCTGCTATAGATGCTCTTTCGATAAATCGTTATTTCTACATCAGAGTAACATATTTGTGCAGCACAAGCACCCTAGAAATAACCTGAACCTGCTGAGAGAAGGTTCTGTGTGAACTTTTTCCAACGGAGTTGAGATAACAATGGATGACGAATGTATACAGTGGGAACGCATAGCAGAAGAGTTCCTTGAAGCTGAGAAATACTATCAAGCTGCGAACCAATTCAAGAATGCAGCCAGTTGTTATCTTGACAGGGTACTGGAGATGACAAGAAAAGCTGCTGAATATTATCACATGTATGCAGAAGAGAGTGTAAGCAACGATGACCACAAATCAGCGGCAACTGCATATATGGAAGCTGCAACACAATACCGCCAAGTTAGTGATTTCTCTACTGCACTTACACTCTATGAGAACGCAGCCAAAGAGGCGCTTCTTGAGAGAATGACAGAAACAGCAGCACAGGCCTATCTATGGGCAGCTTATTCATGTCACAAGACAGGGAATACTGAGTATTTCTTGACATGTGCAGAGAATATGGGAAATCTGTATGACAAAGCAGCAGACAAGGCTATAGACGATGGTAATGCTGAAAGAGCAGTAATCAATCTGTCACTCGCCGCAATGGGTTTTGCTACTATTGAAAAGATGAACAAGGCCAATGAGCGAATTGACAAAGCAAAGAAGATAATTACAAAGACACGATGGGACTGGCTTCAAACCCTGCTTTCGTTCAGCGAAGCATTAGTCAAGAATGATCTCGATGATGCAGGTGACATGCTGAAGATATTCAAAGAAGAGGAAGCAATCGAAGAGGTTATGGGAGCCTGTTTGAGCATAAGAGTAGAGATTGAGAAGAAGAGGAGAAAATAGGTTTCAGCCTACTCGGACCATTGAGGTTTTCACAACCTCTGTCCCAGATCGCCCGTCAACAGCTTTTATCGTAGCTAATTCTTCTCCCTGAC
>JBHLRQ010000034.1:0-27409 GCA_048882385.1 Candidatus Thorarchaeota archaeon
ATCTCAGCATTCATCACAGCTGTCACAAGTTTCAGAGGTGAATTCGATATTGAATCAACAACAGAGGAGTGGGGATTGATTCCCATCTCCGATATTGTTCGAGTAGTTTCAACCAACAAACTTGTCTGTGCATTCATCACAACAGGCAATCCATCAGCTGAACAACGTGAGCGTATGATCAAATTTGCAAAAGCTGTTGGATTCATCTTCGATGATTCTCTTGGTGATGCTCCAATCGTTGTACTCGACCATCATACTACACTCCAGTTTGACTCTCTGTTCGATGATATTCTCGATGGTGCACTTCTTAGAACATACACATTAGATGAGGAAAAGAAGTTCCCAACATCGACATGTGCTGATGAACGAATTGCGAAAAAGCATGGAGAAGAGTTCAAACTAGAAGAGCTAGCTACAGAGATTGCTTCCTGTGGTCTTGAAGAAGGAAGAGTCTATCAAGCAATCATGAAAGCTCTGGATAATAAACTCCTAGTTTCAACAGAGGATTCACCCTTCAAAACTAAACTAGTCAGAGCACCTGACATTGTTGAAGAAGAGAGCTAGAAAGAAAACTGATGGTGAGAGGTTGTTCCTCTCACCATGGACTCTCTACTCAAGATTTCGAACAAGGTAGTAATCTAGCCAGTTCTTTTTCCGGATAAAGGGCACTATCAGGATGAGTAGTGCAACAACAATTGCTACGATAATAGCAGTATTGTAGATTAGAGGAATTGACATCCATTTTGATGCGATGCCTGTTGAAGCCCATATTACAACAAGTCCATAGGCGATATCCCTTCTCAATACAATCATTAGAGTAGTAATGAGAAGTGCGACAACAAGGACTAAAGCGGTCCAGATGTATTCAACTTCCGGATCAAATGCTATGTTTGCATTTAGGACTGCCGCGGTGTTTGCTATTGTAGCCAATGAAATCCATCCTAGATAGACGCTTGTTGGAAGATGGATAGCTAGTTTCTGTCCGAGTGAAACCTCTTTGATTCCTATCTCAAGACGGACATAAGTCAACAGTAGGATTACTAGGAATCCAACGATGAGAAACTCACTCCATACTAGTAGTGGAGTATTGCCATAGGAATAATGGAATAGAATCAGCCAAGCCACATTCAATATTGCACCAATAAGATACAGGTACCCAATCTTACTCAAATACTCTGCATTTACTTGATCCTTCTTTGCCTGAAAGACCATGAAGACAAAGAGAAGGACATAGATGACCCCCCATATCGCAAATACATAGCCCGGAGGTGTAAAGTAATTGGGGAACGAGTCAGCAACCGTTCCAGTGTTCACCCCGTTAAAAGGTAGAATATTTGCTAGTGCGTTCATCACAATTGTGAATAGTACTGCGATGATGTTTATAATTTGGAATTTCTTGTAATTATTATTTGACATATAAACTCCCAAAATCTGTTAACTATAGTTAGCTTTTAAATGTTGGTGTAGGGTTTTCCAGAATGAATTATTAACTAGTTCTATATTCTAGACAGCATGGAAGAACTCTCAAAGCTCTTTTTTGAGCTATCAAATGAAGATCGACTCAGAATTCTGAAGGTCTTGAGAGAAGGTCCTACAAAATTGACTCCCCTTTCGACAACACTTGATTTGACTGTTCAGGAAACCTCTAGACATCTTGCAAGAATGACTAAAGCTGAACTGATTCAGAAAGAGCCAAGTGGTGCTTATTCTATTACAGCATACGGTTCGCAGCTTCAAGAGGTTCTACCTTCCTTCTCTTTTCTCATTAAGAACAAAGACTATTTCATGAGTCATACTCTATCCAATTTACCAAAGAAGTTCATCAGTAGGATTGGAGATTTGGTGAATGCCGAATTGACAGACAATGCAATTGTCCTGTTTCAGCATGTAGATGCTCTGATTTCCAGAGCAAATGAGTATGTTTGGATTTTGTCTGATCAGGCATTATCGAGTACATTCCCACTTCTTATGGAGAGTATGGAGAGAGGAGTCGAATTTAGAGTTGTCTTACCTGCTGACATTGGAGTACCACAAATCCCTGAGGAGAAATTACCGGACTTTGGGAAATTCAGAGAAGAGTTGATGCAACCAAGACACCTTGAGAGTGTGACCCATGTTGTTATATTGTCCGAATCTGAAGCGATCCTCGCCCTTCCGGACCTGGATGGGCGACTTGATTACATAGGTTTCAGATTCGACAATAAAGCAGGACATGCCTATTGCTACGACCTCTTTCTTCATTTTTGGGACCAAGGAAACCCAGTCGTGTTTGACACGAGAGGTTAAGAAAACAGAGAATCACTGAAATCCTAGATCTCTATTCATTCTGCTTTTGTTTCTCCCAGTCTCGTCGAATGGCAGTCAAATGCCCGGTATGATAGTTCAGATGGGTGAATCCATTTGCTAACACTTCTCTACAAGACATACCCACAAAAAAAGAGGGAGCAGTTCCTTGCTCGATGACTCGATCAAAGTCACTAGGTGTGGCTTTCTTCGCCCATTCTAGCATGTTGGCTTCAGTTGCGTCGTAGTACTCTTGAATCTCGGACAGCGGTGTCCCCATCCAATCACCAGTGGTCCCTGGTTGATAAAGTTTGAACATCTTGGGATTCATGGGAGGTCCTTGTTCAATCAACATATTTACAGAGAAGTCATAGATTGCAGCTTGATGTGCTAGAATCCAACCAAATGCAGACATTCCGTTACGAGGACGATAGGAAAGGTCATCGCATCCCGCTTTTGAGAGGAGTTGAATTTCCATATCACGCCACTTTCTCACACTCTTCGCTGCAAGCTGGATGTCTTGAATATCACTCATTCTGATCACGCGAATATTCCATTCACTATCTTTTTAGAATTGGCATTTAAGAACGGCACGGAAAAAAAAGGGTGGGAGCGGATTCCGCTCCCAGTTTCAATTACTTCAACTCTTTCCTCTCATTATTTATTCTCACACATACCACAGAGATTGCTACTACACCAAGGACACCAACAACAACTGAAGAACCAATTAGACCGGAAATGAAGGCGCTTGCAGCAAATGGTGCAGTTAGCGGGAATACTGAGAAGATAGGGTCGTGAGTTATTGAGTAGCCATCCCAGTTTGCATAACACGAAGCGTAGTAGGAGATCGGCCAGAAACCATAGTCACTGACTGCAGATGTTCGTTCATTTGCAGTTGTACGTACTCCCCCATAGTAATCATAGAAGTACATAGGCATGAAGATAGTTCCAACATCGTATGTACCTCCATCCTTACCCCAGACATAAGTTCCTCCGAACTCTACAGTTGAACGAAGTGTCTGCTGCTCAGAGAACCGGATGAATCCATCAACGACCTCGGTTGTTTCAAGGGGATCAGTGGGGGCAGCAGTGAATTCCTCGGGTTCTGTTGAGTCAGTGGTGGGCGGCATTTCTTCGTATCCTGTTCCATTGATACCAATTGGGTCGGTCGGGTCTCCGGGCACAGGTTCAACAGGCACCTCAGGAACAATCGTGAAAATGGAGAATGAGCTCCAATAGTTCAGAGTAAGTCCAAGACCCTCCAACTCTTCAGGGATGAGGTCAGTAACAGGGTCAACAAAGTCTCCAACATACTGATCAATCTTGATGACCGCAGCAGTATCTGTAGTTTCAAACCTGAATGTGAATTCGACTGCTTCAATGTTCACGGGAACAGAGTCTTGGTCAACAGGATCAATGGGTGGCCAGATGTCGCAGAAGCAGATATTGACTGGATAGTATTCTACAAGATTCCCATTGATGTCAACTACTTCAACACTCCACTCAATCTGGTTATTCTCATTGATATGGGGTGTGACAACATCTCCGACTCTTGCATTATCAGCATAGAAGTCATAGACGAGTTCAGATGCTGTCCGATTCAGTTCTGTATTGACCCAATCGATAGCACCGTCCCCGTTCCAGTCATATTCGACCTCATCGTAGACCAGATCCATTATTCCATTGTCATTCTTGTCATTGAACACGCTGAGACCAGAGAAGTAGTGTTGCATCCACTCTTCAGTGTCGTCAGTTCGGAGCATTTCGTTTACATCATATCCAAAGCCACTATAGTTCCAATCATAGTCATACTCGTAGGTTTCGTTCATGAATGAAGCCCACTGGTACTCCTCAGTCAGATAGGGGATGACTGTATTTGGATCGACTGCATGACCGGTTTCATTAGTCCAGTGATAGTCAGCGTAATAGTAAGAACTGTCATTGTACTCGTTATAGTAGAAGGAGGAGTAGATGAATACCTCATCACCAGTGAGTGCTCCTCCTTCCGGCATCCAATATATGCCCCATAGATCAGTGACATTACCCTGACTAGCCATCCATGCCATGTATGAAGCATCAGGATCGAGAAGGATAACAACGAGGAGATAAGAGAAGGCCCAGGAAGAGGACCAGTTGTAATAACTATTCTCAGATATGGTATAATTATTTCCAAAGATGTCTTCAACATAGTATTCAGTGAGGAATTCGGTTCCTCTCTCAGTGATATTCGTGTCAGTATAATATCCTGGATCAATTGGAACTGAATAATCACTTCCTGACTGATTCCACCATTCCCATGCAACATACACTCCAGGTTGCATTTCGGTAAAAGGAGTTACAATCTGGTTCGGTGTGAATGAGTTTCCTTGAACAAGAGGGAGTTGCATCCCGATTCCTGTTATTGCCAGACTTGTAAGCAACATGAGAGTCGAGAATTGGATTATTTTTGCCAGCTTAGCTTTCATCGTAAGATCATTCCAAGTTTCTAATCTACGAAAAGATTCAGGGTCAGATAGTATAATAGCAGTTTTCTGTGAACTGTTCAGTCTATGATTGAAAAAAGAGTTATGGGATGCGTTTCAATGATTTAGGGCTTTATATTGGTTTATGATTGTTCGAAAAGACTAATCAGCGAGTCACTTTCTGTTCTAAGACAACGATTTTGGTCCTTCCGCTTTCTACTCGGCTGACAAGGGATTTTCGCTCAAGTGTAGAGAGAGTTACACTAAGCGTGGACTTGCTCAACCCAGTGGCTCGTCTGAGTTCATCTTGGGTCATCTGACCTCCATTCTCTTCAAGACGATTGATGATTCGTCGCTCTGTGTTTGTGAGTGTGACAACAAGCACTTTCTCAGGAACAGGCTCCTTGATTTCGTTACTTGTCACTATGTCCTCAAGTAGAGAGACCCTTCTCTGTAGTCGAATTACCACTAGTATAGCAACATTGAGTATTAGAACTAGTGAGATCACGAGAGCAATCGTCGTGGCGAGGAATACTATTTCTTTAGCAACAGGTAGAGCGGTAATCCAGGTCCAGAGGGCTATTGACAGAGTGGCCAGAGAAATGATGACTAGAACAATGTCGAGTCGTTTGCTCCGGTCTCTGGCGCGGGTCATAGGACAACACAGGATGCACTGAGAAGCTTAGACTTATGAATTCAACTAAGTTTGTAGTGCAATTCATGTTGTTACAAAAAGGCCATAACGGAGTAACTTGGATGAAAATATGGTGACGACATGTCGGAAACCGCTACTGGGCAGCTCACGCTAAAGGAGTTGAGAGAGCTTCGTAGACTAAAGGTTGTCAGAGAAGCTCTTGATAGATTGAAACGAAAGGGAATAACTGCGGACCTTCCAATCTGTCCTGTTTGCAAGAGTCCAAGACTTGTTGACTTGACATCAGCTCATGACCTTGGAATCTTTCCAGGCTCACTCCAACCAGCTTTCTATTGTATTGACTGTGGATGGTACGGGCGAATTGCTCCTGTCATGTCAAACCGTCCTCAGAAAGATGCTGTGCTTGAAGACCTTCAAGGTGCTTTTGCACCACTGATGGACCCTGATCAAGACCCAGTCCAAGAGGATGTCGCTGAAGAAGATGTCGATCTATTCACTGGGGATGCGTCGTAACTCATACATCAGAGGATTGAATCCATCAGGACAAGCATGAGTAGAAACACACTGATCTTTAAGCCAAGGAAATCTTGCATTATACATCATAGCATAGACCTTCGGCATCATTGAATACAATGCACTGATACAGATTTTCCCCTTGACCTCATCACCTGTGAATAATACCTCATCTCCAATTTTGTGTCCTGCGCCGCACGTACCTTCTTGTTTTACAACACGACACAGTATCTGCCAGGGCTCATCGCGAATGCAGTTTTCATCTGTCATAAATCTGATAATGAAACAATGAGGTTCTAAAGATATTGGAACTCACAATTTCGAATCGTCCTCAACATCTGTGTCAAGATCATCATCGTCAATGAAAACGGGACTATTCTTACCATCTGCCAGATCTGAGAGTGTAATTTCATGTGGCTCGAAAGCATCATGATCTACTGGCAACTCCCCTGCTGCCCTCAGACTCATTTTTACTGCCAATGGACCTACCATCTCTAAAATCATTGTAGAAACAGCAACAACTCCGAGAATCAGGATACCCATTGTCTGAGCATCACCACCCAATGCAACAAAGGTTTCTTCAATGATAAAAGAAAGACCGAGTGCCACTCCTGCTTGACACAGTAGACATCCACCCAGATACTTTTGAATCTCAGGAACCTCATTGACAATGCGGCCTCCAATAGAAGCTCCAAAATATTTTGCAATTGTTCTTCCTCCAAGATAGAGCGCTGCGGTTATAGCTATCAGAAGGAGAGTTTCAGAGGTAGTGAGAAGTTGAGCCATTCTCCCGCCCACCATAACAAAGAATATCATAACGACAGGTGACATGACGCGTTCAAGCATTTCAGGCACCTGTTCCTTGTCATGCCCGATTCGAGAACGTACTAGATACCCAAAGACCATTGCTGCAAAGATGTCACTGATTTTTATCAGAAATCCCATGGATTCGAGATACATGTTGATTGCTTCAATTAGCCCAATCAAAAGAATGACCATTCCAATCTCAAGTTCAAGCAATTTCCCCCTATCCCTTTCTCTGTTCACGGGATAGATGAAAATAAGTCCAAAGAGGGCTCCGAACATAACAGATCCAAAGATTCCTATCACTGGTTCAAAAATTACTGAACTGAAAGCTATTGAATCAGGAACAAACACCCACAGAGCAAAGGCAATGGCCGAATTCGTTAGAATCACTGCTGCTATATCATCAGCGGCAAGTACAAACATGAGGGAGGAGGTAACAGGACCTTCGCATTCACATTCCCAAACCACATCTGCTGTGGCAGCCGGTGCAGTTGCGCTTGCAACTGCTCCAAAAAGAATAGCAGTAGGAAGGGCATTAGGAAACCCAACCGATGAAAGAATCGATAATGTCAAGAAAGTGACCACTAAGAAAGCTGCTGTCGCTTCTATGAGCACGATGATTAGGAGTCTTCGCATCCTCGGTCCTGTGAGATTTGGACTACTCAGTTCGTGACCTATATTGTAACCAATCAAGCCAAGAGCCAGAGCGACAAAGAAACGTAAGTCATGGATTGCCTGCTCTGTAAGAATTGTTGTCAAACCCAAAACGACACCTGCAAGCATGAATCCAAGTGTCTGTGGAATACCCAACCTTTTGAGTATGTATGCACCAATGTATGCGAGTACAAGTGCTGCACCAACAGTCAACAGGAAGAATTCCAACAGAGTAGACTCCAGATATTTGTATAGATGACTGTCGATTTAAAACTGCGGTCCTTTTTAGGCTATTGTTAGCGGACTGTCTTGAAACGTGAATCTAAACGCTTCGAGTATCATTTGAGTGTTGTATAATAGACACAGAGATGGCTTAGAAAGCACTCGTCACATTTTGGATTCTGAGCTCTGCAGATCTCTCTACCATGACGAACCAAGTTCTTGTTCAGAGAAGGAATACAGCTAGCGGGCATATAGCGTTCCAGAAGAACATGAGCTTTTTCTCTAGAAACGTTGTCTTCAATTATACCAAGGCGTTTTGTCACTCGCCAGACATGTGTGTCCACCGGAAGGACTGGTCGACCAAATGAAAATAGTAAGACAATTGCGGCTGTTTTCGGACCAACGCCATGGAGGGAGGTTAACCATTTCTTCGCTTCATCGATCTCCATTGTTTCAAGTAGTGAGAGATCCAATTTACCTACTCTGTCCTTAATCTCTCTTAATGTAGCTTGAATTCTCTGAGCCTTCAGATTATACATTCCTGATGCTTTAATGAACAAGGCAACTTCATCCTGCGGTGCATCAAGTACTTCCTCCCAAGTTTGGTATCGTTCCTTGAGAGCTTCATAAGCACGGAACATGTTGGTGTCGTTTGTATGTTGACTCAATATTGTCATAACAAGCTCATCCAGAGGAGGTAGCTTTCTAGAGCTTACCTCCTTTCCATAGTAATGGATAAGAATGTTACAGATTTTTTTCGCTTTCAAACGTATTTGCACAGGAAGTTCAGAACCGGTCATGCATCCTACAGATTGTGCATTCTGACTTATCTACAAAGCGGTAACAACATCCCATTTCGATACTCTTTTGTTAAATCCAACTCATCACCAGCAAGAAACGCAATGAAAGTAATGATTGTCTGGGAAAGCACAAGAGGTCGTACAAAGGCAATGGCTGATGCGATCTGTGAGGGTGTCACCTCAGCTGGTGCCGAAGGAGTTCTCATTGAAGCCAAGGAATTCACGGGACTTGATGATGCCTGCGCATTAGTTCTTGGAAGTTCCACTCGCATGAAGAGAGTTCTTCCCATGGTAAAGAGGGTGATGTCAGAACTTCCTCCACTAAATGGACTTCCTGCTGGAGCCTTCGGTTCTTATGGATGGAGCGGTGAAGCACCTGATGAGATTGCTGCTAAATTGACTGAACTGGGAGCTGTTCTAGTTGACCAAAACCCTATCAAAGCTAAAGATTACCCGAGTGATTCTATCCTTGATGAATGTAGAGCTCTGGGTGCAAAGTTAGCAGACTATTGCAAAAAATGATAAGATGCAGATGTGTTTGACACAACTCTTATCATCTTCGAAATTTTCCGACTGAACGGAGTTGAATAAATGGGCTATATCGGCAGGCTGATTGGCTACTCGCTACGACACAAGAAGATAGTGTTTGGTTTCCTCCTCTGTACTGGTATTGGTACTTTTTTCAACCTCCTGGCTCCTCTCGTATTGATACACATAATTGACAATGTAATATTGTCCAATAATCTAGACCAACTTCTACCATTCACTCTGATTTATGTGTCATTGGGCCTTCTTTATGCATTTTTTGACACTGTAGGTAGATATGGAGCGGCCATTTCGTCTCAGAGTGTGATATATGACCTCAGGAAAGAGATCTATGATAGTCTCATGGAGAAGGATTTAGGATTCTATGATGAGAATGAAACAGGTCAGCTTCTTGCACGCGCAACAACAGATGTCACCACAATGAGAGAGTTTCTATATTGGGGACTTCGGGTTGTGTTCATTGGTTTGGCAATGCTCATAGGAACCTTCATTGTGATGTACACAGTAAGTCCCGAACTAACAGTCTATATGTTCATCCTCATTCCAGTGATCATTGGATTCATCTACGTCTTCGCGAAGAAGATTCGACCTGTCTTCTTTGAAGCCAGAGAACAATATGGTGTACTTAGCTCGGTATTGGCGGAGAATGTCTATGGTCACAAAGTAGTCAGATCCTATGCACAGGAAGACAGAGAAGGAGAGAGAGTCGAGAGAGAGAATCGTGGGTTTCTGGAGCTACGAGTAGAAGCAAGCAGACTTCTTTCGTTCTATCATCCTATGCTCCCCTCATTGTTTGGTGCAGTCATTGGAGTTTTGATCTATATTGGTGGAGATCTCGTAAATAGAGTGCCAGCACCCTTAACATTGGGAGAATTTGTAGGTTTTGTATCTCTTGTGGGAATGTTGATGATGCCAGCAAGATTCCTAAGCTGGGGGGTTGGAATGTATCAGCGTGCATCTGCGGCAGGAGAAAGAACATTCTATATCTTGGATGCCGCTGAACTTGTTAAAAATCCACCAAATCCAATCGAGGTCAAAGATTTCGCAGGTGCTGTTGATTTTGATAGTGTCTTCTTTAGTTACTCTGGGGATAACTTCATACTTCGTGATATTTCGATGAGTGTGAAACCTGGGCAAATTGTAGCACTACTTGGAGGAACGGGTTCAGGAAAAACCAGTCTAGTCAATCTGATTCCAAGGTTCTATGATGTGGATACCGGAAGTACAGTCACCTACCAAGGAAAAACATTCTGTGTTAGTGATAATGGTAAAGTAAAGATTAGGGAAAAGAAATACACAGTCAAGGGAAACTACGTCGAAATCGATGGGAATCGTATCGAAGTCAAGCCCCCAGGAACAATCCGGGTCAATAACATTGATGTAAGGGAATATGCTATAGAGGATCTTAGAAAGCGGATTGGCATGGTCCATCAAGATCCATTTCTGTTCTCAGCTACAATTCGCGAAAACATCTCCTTTGGGAAACCTGATGCAACTTTAGAAGAGGTCGAAGCTGCTGCAAAAGCAGCAATGATTCATGATTTCATTGTTACACTTGAGAACACATATGATACAGAGATAGGAGAGCGAGGAGTGACGCTGAGCGGTGGACAGAAACAACGAGTAGCAATTGCTCGTGCACTCTTGGCGGATCCTGCTATTCTGATTCTCGATGATTCGACGAGCTCAGTTGATGCAAAGACGGAGATGCTCATCCAAAAAGCATTGGAAAATCTGATGAAAAACCGGACCACTTTCATCATCACCCATCGCCTAAGTACAGTTAGGAATGCCAATCTAATTGTCATGCTTGAACGTGGAAAGATCGTTGAGATAGGTTCTCATCAAGAATTAGTACAGACAGATGGTCTATACTCAGCAATATATCAGACACTTACAGAGATGGAGCTTGCAGCCATTGTCACAGATGAATCCGGTGCGGAAGTAAGTGTTAGGGGAGGTGGAAGCACTTGAGTTTGGACCGAGAGGATGATCCAGATGCAAGGACCTACAAATACGCAGATCGGACCCTTCTCTGGAGAATGGTGCAATACCTTCTTGCGTATAGGCTGCTGTTTGCCTCCGTGGTCATACTGACTGTGTTAGGCATCATAATTAGCGTTTGGACTCCGTTTATCATGATGCAAGCAATTGATGTTGACTTTCCAAGTGGCAACCTACAGGCTATATTATTCACTGCTTTGTTCTACATTATCTTGCAGTTCTTTGCTTGGTTTGCAGCATATGGACAAGAGTATCTTATGGCATTAATGGGTCAACGTGCAGTCTATGACATAAGGCAAGATCTCTATACTCATGTACAGGAGATGTCTGAAGAGTTTCATGACCACTCGTCAGCTGGCAGAGTGATTTCAAGACTGACAAATGATGTTGACAGAATGAGTGAGCTTCTCAGTGGGGGACTCATAAGCACCTTTGCGCAAATCTTTGTCGTATTTGCGATAGGTTTTGTCATCTTCACTGTTGACACTAGACTAGCTCTTGCATCTTTGTCAGTTGTACCAGTACTTCTCATAACAACCCTCTACTTCAGAAAGAAATTGAGAGAGGCATATAGGAACACAAGGAAGACAATTTCAGGGGTCACTGCAAACTATGCAGAAAGCATCTCTGGTGCAAAGGTAACTAAGAGCTTTGCCCGAGAAAGAATCAGCGCTGAAATATTCGATGAAGTGAATAAAAAAGACTATCAAGCAAATATTGATGCGGGAAAAGCGCAGGCTACCTTCTTCCCAGTTATACGGTTCATCAGCGGCCTAGGCATCGCCATCGTATTTCTTGTTGGAGGATTTCTCTACATTCAGGACCCACTGACAATCACCCTAGGAACAATAGTACTCTTCCTTCAGTTCAATGACCGATTCTTCAGACCTATCCTTATCATAGCCAACTTCTACACATCGGTACAGAGCGCCTTTGCTGGTGGTGAGAGAGTGTTCACAGTGATTGATACAAGTCCTGCTGTTGTGGACCGTCCCGATGCGAGTCCTATGCCTGAAATTGAGGGTTTGATTCAATTCAATATTGATGAGTTTAGGTATGGCGACGGACCAATAGTTCTAGACGATTTCCATCTTGAGATCAAACCAGGCGAAACAGTAGCTCTGGTAGGAGATACGGGGGCTGGGAAGACAACAGTAGTGAGTCTACTCAATAGGTTCTATGAGATAATCAATGGATCAATTAAGATTGATGGGATTGACATCCGTTCTGTCACTCAAAAATCACTCAATGCAAAAATCGGACTTGTCCTCCAGGACCCATTCCTGTTTATGGGCACTATTAGAGAGAACATCAGATATGGCAGGCCAGAAGCAACTGATGATGAGATTATTGCAGCTACTGAAGCAATCGGAGCACGTAGGATATTTGAGAGTCTGGAAAATGGTTTTGATACAGAGGTTGGAGAACGAGGTGGTAGACTATCAGAAGGAGAACGTCAATTAGTCAGTTTTGCGCGTGCTCTTCTTGCAAATCCAAAGATCCTTGTGCTTGACGAAGCCACAAGTTCTGTTGACATCTATACAGAATATGCTATCCAAAAAGGAATGAAAGCACTCCTTACAGGAAGAACATCAATCGTGATTGCACATAGACTTTCAACCATTGTGAATGCGGACAGAATCATTGTCATTGAGAAGGGCAAGATTGTAGAAATTGGTAGACATGCAGAACTAATGCAAAGCAAAGGTAAGTACTACTCACTCTACGAACTGCAGATTCGACCTCGAGCTATCAGAGCGTCATCATAGCTAAAAAGGAAAGGGGGGTCCCCGAAGAAGAGGAGGGGGACCCGAAACATGCTTTCTGCTTAGTTTGTGAATTAGTCATTAAGACTAATGTCACCATGATTTCTTGGCGTGCTTTCATACCAGATGGGGAGAATGAAATGGACAGCCTCAGATTCGGTTCTGGGAAGTTCTTTGTGTCTAATCATGCCTGTTCAGTCCTTCCAGTCAAAATCATCAACATTGTCCCATGCATAAGGAAAGCCTTTCATTGAGTGTTTCATGGATTTCATCGATTTGAGACCCTTCAGTCCTTTCATCGCTCCAGCCACTGATCTCGAAACTATTGGACCAATGTCTAGAAAATTATCAAGCCCAACAATTCCATCCTTACCTACAATGATCTGCTTGCCATCTGAGTTGGACACAACAACTCCGGACCTGCTCACTGACACGAGGTTGTCATCACCAACCACATGGATCATCTTGCCATAGATGAACACAAGTCCTTTTTTCTCGCTCAGAACAAGTAGGATTTTCGTCCCAGTATTGTCCCGACCAAAGAAGACCCATGTATCTCTCTTCTGGTCGATCTTTGAATGAGTATCCTCACCATTCACAAATTCTTCGATCGTGGATCTCACTGATGTGATGAAGGCATCAACATTGGTGTATTCCTGACTTCTCAAATCGGAAATGTCAGCGATCTTGGATATATTCTCCAGTGAAGTCGCACCAATGAACAACTGAACTCCAACTAAAGTTCCAGTAACTGACTCGCCCATGGCGCCCATTCTGGTTTCTGCAATTGCATCTACTGCAAATCTGGACGGTCCGGAAAATGCAACTCCAATCCTCACGCCATCTTCAAGGAGGTATGCCCAAACGCATCCCGCCTCGAGTTTGACATAGGCCTTCTCATGTGAAATGATTTCAACCTCTTGTGTTATGACCATTACATTGCTATCTGGTGTTATCTTATTCAACATCAAATCCTCCTCAGTCTTCCCAGTCTAAATCGTCTAAATCATCAGTATCATCATCATCCTCTTCTGAAACATCGAGGTCTTCCATTTGCTCCTCAAGCTCTTCTCGCTGTTCTTCAAGCTCTCCCCTCTGTTCCTCAAGCTCTTCAGCAAGTTCTTCAAGATGAGCTCTTGCAGACTCTGTAGCATCCTCATCCTCTACGATGACAACACTTTCATCATCATCAAACTCGACACTCACTTCTCCATTGTTGCCAGTTTGTTTTCTTTGATTCTCGATTCTGTATGTCAGCCACTGAGCAAGTCGATAGGCCAGCCGTCCTTCCACTGTGACATAGTAGGTTCCTCGGACTTCGCCTTTTACAACATAGCCAGCATCAATCAATGGATTGAGATGATGTGTCAATGAGCTCCCTGTTTTGCCTGTGAATTCCTCAATTTCATTGAAGCCCTTTCCGCCAGACTTGAGGTAGTCGAGAATTTTCAACCTCTCTTCATTTCCAAGAGGCGCAACTATTTGGGCCACTCTCTCAGGTGCAATAGACTCAATCATAGCCAACTGTTCCTTTCTCTTCTTGGTTCTACGTCGACCCTTGTGAATACGAATGCCTGGTACTTTCAGACCATCGATGCTACTCAGACTCATCTCAATTGAGCGGCCCAATCCATCCATCATGTTCTCAAGAGAGTCTGTAAGATCTTCAAGATCTAGGTCTACTCTAGCGACTCTTGGTACTCTCGGCACACGTCCAACTCTTGGTGGTCTAGGTGTTCTAGGAGTTTTAGGAGCTCTTTGCTCTCCATGTCGTTGTATTTCAGCTCTACGTCGATACTCGTCCGCCTTCTCACGACGAACAGCTTCAACTTCTCGTCGTAGCTCTTCTTTGAGCCTACGAACCTCTTCAAGCTCCTTGCGAATATTGTCTATTTCGTCACTCATTGTATTGTTCGCCAACTGTAATAATGTACAGTTTTAATATAAAGCTTGTGGATGTAGTAATATACATTTTTAACTCAATGAGGACCAAAAAATGTCAAAATGATGAATGAGGCTCTAGCTTTGATAGAATGCGTTTCTACGACATATCCTTATTAACTACTCAACTAACCAATTCTGCACCTGCCGCTAGGGGGAGGAGATACTTGCCTCTCTGTTTGGTGGTGGGAAATCATAGAGGTTCTAAATAATGTCAAAGAAGAAAGCGAAAGCACCAAAATATACCTTCTTTGTGAAGAAAGCAATCCAAGACTTTGCGAAGGACAATGGCATGATGGTTGGCAGTGATGCATACGATGCTGTCAACGATGCAGTTAACGCCGCCTTAAGTCGTGCAGCCGAACGCTGCAAGAATAATGGTAGGAAGACACTGAAAGCCTACGATTTCTAGATTGCTTAGTTTAAAGACCGGGAGGGTAGCTTTGAAGCTACCCCACCACCGGTTTCAACATCTCTTTTTGTGAAACAACTGCGTTGAAAAGCACGCTTATCTGAAAACTCAGTTAATGTGATTGAGGTGTCATCTATGCCATCCAATGAGAAACCTCGCGGGTACTATCTAGTTCTCTTTATCATGCTACTACCCATTCTAGTAATCCTCCTCTTACCTTTACTCTCAATTGGAATTGGTGGTCTACCAGCAGCCTTACTTATGATCGCGTTTGTAGTACTCCCTCTGGTAAGTTGTGGAACAGGATTCAAAGGCAGAGGACTTTTTCAATCTCATTATCACGGTGAACCATTCAAGGACGAGGTAATGGACATCTCAGAAGACGATAGGATAGTATGAAATAGAGATAATGACATTGTAGGTTCAGGGTTTGTAACAGGCGGGAATCAATTGGGGATTGAGAGTGAATCAGTTCAGAATGACTCGCGTCTTACAGCGAGGGTTGTAGTAATTGACATTGTGAAATATACTGTTCATGGATTCCTGATGACAGCAGCATTTGTAGGTCTGGATTATTATATGGAAGTCTTGCTAGTGAATTCATTTTTTGGAAACAGAATCTTTTTTCTCCCCCTTTTACTGATGTTGTGTGTTCCTTTGGTCTTCATCCTTCTGGGCGCTTTAAACAGAGCTTTGACAGAACAACTATGGAATTACAAGGCGAGTAACAATTGGGCGAGTCTTTTGGTACAGGGCGTCATAATCTCTTTCATCACTATGTATGCGATGGGAATTTTCGAAAACCTGCTCATGGCTTTCTTTCATGTATTTCCGTATGGTTTCATTGGAGTTTTTTTCCTATTGCCATACACCTTAATCATAATACCCTTCTTTGGACTGATCTGCAAAGTTGTTCTTGTAACACTCATGGATATCGCAAAAGCGATTGGATAGTTTGTCGTTCTTTTGGACTATTTGGAGTAATTCTTACCCTGTTCAACATGCTATAATGCAACTATGATATGTGTAGGATGTGGTGAAAATGGATAACAGTCCAATATTCACATCAAGGCTCAGAATAGCTATTATTGTCATAGCCATCATTATTGTCTTTGTTCTTCCATATGGATATCATGTAGACTTAGGACCTGGACCAAATGGTTTCATGGCTATTCTTTGGGAGCTTCCTGAGTTTCAGGTCCTCCCTGAATATCCTGGTATTATGCCTCTGACAGCTCTGGAATACTTCATTTACTATCTCTATCGACTCGTTGTCTTGTACGCAATCTGGAAATTCTCACTTGGGATGATGAAACAAAAAAGACTCTTGACTCATGGAATACTATCAGAGTTGATTCCAATACTCATTTCTATTCCAGGGATTCTTATCCTTGATCCATCAGGACACAATTACATTCCAATAATGATACCCATTCCTATTCTGGTATTCTACTGTGGATTACTTGTGGTGTACCAGCAATATCTTACAAAGAACAGAAGGCTAGAACAAAGTAGTTGAAACAGATTCTATAAATGCCATTCATAGGGAGTCCTCTCAATTGGAGAGATGAGCGAGATCCCAATCGCATATCCTGAATCATTTTAGTACGAATCTTATTCCTTCTAAAGACAGATTATATCATTGATTGATTGATCTTGGTGAGTATTTCCATCTTATTTCAATTTGAACTGCAAATGTGGGGGTTTATCGATGCAACAGACTTTGAGTCCAGAGGAGGTAATCCTCTTCTTAATACTTACTGCAATGGGGCTGTTAGCACTGTGTATGATATTTGGCTACATGATCTATGGAGAAGAAGAAGAATAGTCTAGATATAAACAAAAGATCCTAGTCCAATGACCCATTAGCCACATGTTGCGGTTGTCTAGATTTGGGTAGGAACAGAAACAGCACATAAACTCCAAGTGCCATGAATATGGCCCAGAAGCCGATGTCAAGAATAATTTGACTAAGCAAGAAAGAGCTAGGCAAGAAGGATAGAGTCATAGGAAAGGCCAGTTTTATGATTGATATTGAGAGAATTGCAAGAGAGATGATGAAGCTGAGTAAGTAGTTCCCTGAGAGATAGCTTGTTTTGACTTGGTCTTTAATTCGTTTGAGCTGTTCAAAGAAAACTAGTCCAGCTATTACCATCAAAGATCCTGTGACAATATACTCTCCGAGGAGTACTCCAATGTAGAGATGAGTGAGATTAATGAACTCGCTCTGGTCATCCATTGCTAGGCTCTGGAAGATTGGCAAACCGTCTGGCCAACCTATCACAATTCGATAGTAGAATTGGTTTGTGTCATAATCCCGATATTGTTGCATAGTAAAAGGATAAGCTGATGGTGGCATCACTCTAAGTTCTTGATTAGAGCCAGCAGGGATCTCCACAATCGGGAAACTTCCGGAGGTGATCGCAACCAATCCTGTAACCAGTACTGCGATAATGGTTATACGCAGGGTTTTGTTGACGATTGTATTGTTCTGACGATTCCATGCAATAATACATGCGAGTACGACAAAGATCATCCTTTGGCCCCCAATTCTGATGTTGGTTAGATATTGGCCACAACGACAATATGTCTTCTTATTATGCTAAAATTGTATCAGTTCCGTGGAATTTTGAGATAGAGCTATTGTCACACTCAAATCTACAATTCTATACTCAGTTCAATTAACCCAGAATAGAACCGTTAGGCTACTATGCGGAGTGTTCATTAGATTTCGAGTACTAACTTTAGGTGGTGTAGAGAGAAAATGGGAGATTTCTTCCTGACATACGATGAGTCGGGCAAAGCGTATCTCAGAAGACTGTTCTATTTCAATGTACTATTCTATCCAGTAATGATTCTTGTTGCAGTAGTCTACATGGTCGATATTCTGGTAGTAATCTTTGCAGCTTCCCTCTTGGCATGTGGTTCCCTTATCTACGCTGCCTATTTCATTATCAGAAATCCACCGATGGAGTATGGAGAAGATCTCTCTGCTTTAGCATCGTTGGAAATGGATGAAGAGGATGGAGGAAACTCCTCAACATCTCAGTCTGGATCTTTTTGACTACCACAATGACCTCTGGAAGAACGGTGAAGATGCCATAAACTATACAAAAGTCTAGAAAATTGAGAATTGGAGAGGCGGGGTTATTTTTGATGACCTCGATGATATCAGTTGACGACAAGTTCAGGTTGGTATAGAACAATAAGGATATGAGCAAATTATTCCGCGTGCTACGGAAATCGATTTGGTGTGTAAGTTGAATCAAGACACAACGCGTGTGGGGAGATTCATGCTGTTCATTTTTGTGGCAGCTTTGATTGCTCCACACACTTTCGAAATCTCAAGTCAAACAATTCCTGATTATTCTTATACACGTTATAGTTTGATTTTAGTAATATTGACTCTCTTTTATGAATCAGGTACAACTATTGCTGGACAATACAGTACTGGATTTATTCTGCCTCCTACCTCATCAGTTCTATTGAATGTGCTGACTTTGGTAATCAATGTTTCAATAGTATTGAGTCAGTGGGGGTACGCGAAAGGTAGAATTTCAAGGAAGAATGTCCTGTATATAATTGGGATAGCTCTGTGTGTACATGTACTTCTGCTGATCGGCTTTTTCTCATACCAGTTGGATGCAACAGCAAGTGTACTGGCAATACCTCTCCCGATTTTCCCCGTAATTAGTGCTCTAGTGGTTCTTCGGGGTATGATTTCAAATTCATAAACTGAGAGAGCGAAGATAGGGATGAAGTCTCTATCTTTCAGCTGTGCCCAAATCTTTGATGCTCTCTCCAGTGCATATTATGTCAAAGAAGAGTCTATTGCGAAGCTTCTACAAGCCATAATGACACCTTCAAGAGAAGATTCCACTCAGAATCTGGATCGTTGTGATAGTCAAAGTCGTCGGTGCCATCAAGCGCACCATTCTCCTCATATTCAGGATGCGGAAATGAGAGAAATACAGTACCGCTTCCGTACCTACAGGCAATCATACCAGGTTCATTGTTTTGCGTATAAAGTACGATTGGAATAACTGTTGACATATATGTCGTATTACTTGAATAAAAATAACCAGAGTTCCAGTATAGAATTTCATACGTTGCGGGCTCATTAGAAAGGTCTGGACCTGTCGAATTTGTGTTCACAATCATTGGGATTACCTTCGTATCCGAACCATTCACAGCACCACTTGCATAACCGTCGAAAAGGCCAAGATAGGAGTTGGTCCCAAATACCGAACCTCCACAAATACCAAAGAATGATCCTCCTCCTGTAATGAAGTCTAGGACTGCGCTCCTACCTACAGTTCCAAGGTAGGAATGATAGTCAAATGAGGAGCCTCCGGGAAAAACGATTATGTCATATTCATCAAGCACACCCTGTTGAATCTCAGTTGAATTCACATAATTGGCTTCTGCATTCATCCAACGAAACATGTTTAGTAATGCGATGGAACTAGAAGGCATAGCACCTCTATCATTGTAGACACCTACGCGGACTCCTTCCATTCCTGTTGGAAATCTGTAAGTAAGTGCCAGAGAACCAACTACAAGAAGTGCCACAATAAACACTACAGCACCTATTTTCTTTGAAGATTCTATTGTCATATCAAATAGCCCCGTCTAACCAGCTACACCCGTCATCGAAGATGATATACTAGGTACTCGCGATTTCATCTTCAATGAACTGTTATAATAGAACAATGTTCAACGCAATATTAGCAAGGTTTCTGATAGAATCATCTTGATTGATTGCATATTCAAAAAGATGATAGACCTATCCGACTTACATCAGTGGATAGGTAGATTTCATTACCTTTCGGCCTGGATCTTCTTCACTGCCCTGATAGCTTCAGAAGGTATGTTATAGTACTCCCGAACTCATTCAAAACATGTATCCCAGTTTCAAAGATTAGGGATTCTCGTAAATGGGTAATATGCCTGAGAATGCAATATGTGTCTGTTTATTGGTTATGTCAGCACCGTTCTTGTGAGCGATTTCTTTCTCCAGTACGATTAAGAATTTAGTAACCTTTTGATTCCAGTAGCTTGCTTCCTCTTCGGAAAGGACACTGAATTTGTACGAAAGCAAAACTTTGGGAATACTGAAATACACCCACCTTGGTATCAGTCAATTGGAGGGAAGAAAATCTATGACAGAGAATAAAGTTTCACCTATACCTATCTCAGTTTTGATAGCGTGGATTTTGATAACACTACTTGTTCCAGTCTCAATCTATTTCTACATAATAGCTGGCAACATGGCTGTGATGGGATATGGTATTCCCTATGCACTCATTTGGACCTACATACCTTATGGCGCAAACCTTGACCTTGTTGGTACGTCGATTTTAGGAATCTACTTGTCAATCGATCCTAACAGTATCTTCTCAGGACTCCACATCCTCCACCCCCTTGTGATGATGTGGGTTCCTGTATATGGAGGGTTCAACATTCTTTTTGCAGTGCAAGTAGTCCGTTATTCCAAGGGTAAGACATCGTTGCGGAATACGATAATAGCTGGTCTTCTGACTCTAGCAATCCCACTATACGAGGTTGCTATCTTCCTACCGTACATGCTAAGTGATGGTTATCTTCGTATTATTGGACCTATACCGATTCAGCTAATTGTGGGTCTGATATTGATTAAAAAATATGGTCCAAAACCGTTGGCCACACCATGGGAATAAATGAAGGTAGAGGATTTTTCTCAATCTTTCAGCTTGATTTGTCTTTGCAGTCTTGACGACCTCCAAACGGCATTAAGATAATCAGCTATTCTAGGGCTTGTCGAAGTGCATCCCAGTCTTCAGCAGAAAGTGCTTTCTGGACAATCTGGATTGCTCCCTGAAACACAGCCGCTGGCATGAAGGATTTCATTCCAGATATTATACCGATTCGTTCCATAGGATTGGTTGCTTGAACCAGATATGGTAGAAAATACTGGGAAACCTCTGGAGCTGGCTTCATTGACATTTTCCCTATTATCTCAATGATTTGATTATCCTTTAGAACCTCCCAGAGAATTGGCATTGCAATCTTCTCTTCGACCTGCATGTGTTCAGAGTATTTGACGACAAAGTCATTGAAGGTTTGAGCAACTTCATTTCCCCTCATTGTCCGCTCCTCATCAGCAATCAGGTCTTTCACCTGTTGTTCAAGCGAGTCCATTATTGGAGTAAATGATTGGTGGTCACGATTCAATCGATCAAATAGGCCCGAATCCTTTTCTTCAATGTGCGGAAACACAAACTCTTCTTCTGCTGCAGCATGAACATGTAGCACCTCAAAAGACTGCCTGACATCATCGCTTTGAGATTTGACATCTGCTACTATGCGAAGGTCTAGCTGGCCCAATTGCAGCACTCTGGTGTTCAATAAATATCGAAGCCCTTTATGAATCGGTCCGAATAAACGCATACGCAAAACAGAACCTCAACCTAGACCAAAGGCCATCTATGAGATAAAGGTTTCATTATGGTCTGTCTTGATGCAATTGTAAGAACCAACAAGAGTATGATTCAAGGGACTATCGGTCTGGAAACAGTTTATTGAACAAAAAGGATCGAGATAGAAGATAGAGAATGTTCTTCTATCTTTCAGCCTGAATCTTCTTGACTACTTCGATAACCTCGGGAACTACAGTGAAGATGATACCAACTATGCCAAAGTCCGCAATCTCGAAGATTGGGACCTCTGGGTTTTTGTTGATGGCCGCGATGATATCGATGCAACTCGCTCCTTCGAAAAAAGCTAGTCTTCACTTTGTTTCAGTTACAAAGGAGTTAAAAAGATAATAGGATATATGTTAACTAAAATTGGTTAGCTATTAAGGTTGTGCGTGCTCTCTGTGAAGTCTATCCATTTCAAGTTCCCAACCAAGCGGCAGGAATTCATATGGCAGAAAAGACGACAAAGAATTCCTCCATCGATAATAGCTAGAGAATTGAAGGTTTCGCGTGCGTTAGTGAGCAAAACGCAACGAATTGCCGAGGATCGAATCGAAAAAATCTTGTTGCACACGGCAGCCGCAAATCGGATTAATGTCCAGCACATCAGCTCGAGATACGGTTTTGCTGTAGGTCACTGTCCTGCAAACAAATCTGAAACATACATTGTATACTCGCCTATGCTGGGAACCCAAGTATGGTTCAGTCATGGAGGAAACTGTGGGAGTTGCATTGAGCAGCCTGTATGCGAGAAGACAATCCACACACTTGCGCATGAATGGAATCTTCCACTTCGGAAAGAATTACCAGCGACAGAAGCAGCTGAGGAGCTCTTCATAGGAATAATGAGGCGACTGAAATGGATCGAATAGATACAAGATCATTATATGAGATGGTCAAAGAGTGGACTGAACAAAGGTGGGAGGCAGTCCGTTACAATCGCATTTCCGATGCGTTGTGGAATTCTCTTGAGGCTTGTGGACTCATTGAGGGACCATTTGGCGATTCCGTAACTCTGCTTGAGTCCTGTATTGTTGATTCAAACGAGGCTTTAGAAGCAGGTCTATTGAGTGAGAATCAAGCATTAGACAATCTGAAAGAACTTCTAGAGAATGACGACTTTGCTTTAGGCGCTCAGATCATAGAAGTGACTGTCGATACAAATCCAGTATGCCGAATATCAAACATCGACAAGTTGTTACAGGAGAATCGACCTATTGGTCCTCAGAAACCTCAATGGTGGAAACGAAGCGTTCGTAGTTTCTGGTTTTCTGTGGGAGTCTTTTCCTTTGCTACAATGGCTATTATTTATGTAATAATGATTAACCTTGGAATACTACCATCCACACAGTTCCTCTATGCTATAGCAATTGGTATTCCAATGTACGCAATGGGTTACTATTTCCGCACGGTGGCAACCAAGAGAATGTGGAGAGCTGTGTTTATTATGCTTGGAGCTGGTGGTATAGGATTCTGGTGCTTAGCGCTCCCGATTGTATTACTCTTAGGTCCATACATTCGATTGATTCCTTTCGGGTTAGGCATGCCACTCACGTTCATTCCGACTGTGGTTATGGGAGCGTTCATGGGTGATTGGATTGGAAATCGACGAGATTATAGACCCTATATGTGATGTTCGAGAAATTATTTTGGATGCAATGACTTTCATCTGAAGATGAGGATGAGAGCTAGAATTTCTAATAATCCCATATTTAGGAAAAGGGTGGAATCACCCAGCTGTTTCCAAAACTGGGTGATATCTTTTTCAATTATCTCTCAGCCTGAATCTTCTTCACAGCCTCGATTATTTCAGGTAGGACTACGAATATATCTCCAACTATGCCAAAGTCTGCAATCTCGAAGATTGGAGCCTCTGGGTCCTTGTTGATGGCCACGATGATATCACTACTCGACATTCCAGCTAAGTGTTGGATCGCTCCAGAAATCCCCAGAGCAATGTAGAGCTTTGGGCAGACTGTCCGACCCGATTGTCCAACCTGTTGTGATGGTGGAAGCCACCCGAGGTCGACAATGGGACGTGAGCCACCAATTGCAGCGTCAAGAAGTTCTGCGAGTTGTTTTGGAAGTTCAAGGTTTGATGGGTCCTTGATTCCACGACCACTACAGACGATAATATCTGCTTCTTCGACAGACTTCATTCCTTCTACAGTTTCATTGACTGTTTCTAATACCCTAGTACGGATTTGGACGGGGTTTATTGTCATCTCAACCTTCTCAATCTCACCACTACGTGAAATGTCAGGTTCCTCGGGTTTGAAAACATTAGGTCGCACTGTTGCCATCTGTGGTCGAGTATATGGCGAAATAATTTCAGCCATAATGTTTCCACCGAAAGCAGGTCTCGTTTGGACCAGCTGACGTTCGTCATCAATATCAAGACCAGTACAGTCTGCAGTGAGTCCAAGAGCCATTCTCGCAGCAACACGGGGTGCAAGGTCACGGCCATTACTTGTTGCACCATATAGAACTATAGCTGGCTTGTTTGGAGCGATCAGAGTGTTTAGGGCTATAGTGTAAGCATCTGTCGTATAGTGATCGAAAATCTTCTCATCCACAACATAGACCTTGTCTGCCCCATGATGAATCAGAGTTTCTGCCTGAGACTCAATCTCATAACCGATAAGGATTGCAACCAAGCGCTCGCCCAATTTGTTAGCAAGCTCACGACCTTTCGTCACAAGCTCAAGACCAACTCCTCTAAGGCGTCCGTCGTTGGTTTCACACCATACCCAGACATCCTTGTATTTGGCAATTGCTTCTTTGTCGATGGCTTTCCGTTCAATCTTGATAGCGTTGTCCCTACAGACTTCCTCGCATGATCCACAGAGGACACACTTGTCCAGGTCAAATTTGACCTTGTCACCATCCTTCTCGATAGCTCCAAAGTTGCAGACCTTAGGACATAACATGCACCCAGTACAGGCATCTCTGTCATAAATCAATGTCATGTTAAATTGCCCCCTTCTTTGCTAGGAAGTCAACAAGCTCCTTCGCTGCGGCCTTCGGATCTTCAGCCTCTATTTTGATTCCGCCTTTCTTCTTCTCAGGTGGAAAGACCTTTCTCACTTGAGTCGGTGACCCCTTGAGACCGAGTTTCTCTACGTCATAACCAAGGGTTTCCGCATTGACCTCCTCGAAAGGCTTCTTTTTGGCCTGCATTATTCCCATGATGTTTGGAAGTCTAGGCTCATTCAAGCCTTTAGTCGCAGTAAGTAGAACAGGTATTCTTGCTCTTACAACATCATATCCCTCATCAGTTTCTCTGTGCGCAATGACCGCTTTGCTGTCATCACTCAACTCAAGATGGCGAACATAACAAATCTGAGGGACACTTAGCAATTCTGCCATCTCGGGACCTACTTGTGCAGTATCTCCATCAATCGCTTGTTTACCACAGATTACAATATCAAACTCCATCTTTTTGATCTGTTCAGCCAAGGTAAGTGCAGTAACCCATGTGTCTGCACCAGCAAAAGCCCGATCAGTCATATGGATTGCCTTGTCAGCACCCATTGCAAGCGCTTTTAGCAATGCTTCTTTGGCTTGAGGTGGCCCCATTGTGATGACCGTCACTTCACCACCATGGGCTTCCTTCAATTTCACAGCCTCTTCAACAGCATATTCATCGAATGGGTTCAATATACTAGGTACTCCATCTCTGATGAGTGTGCCAGTGGTTTCATCCACCTTCACATCAGCGACTTCAGGGACCTGTTTCACTGGTACAATAATCTTCAATGTCAGTGTGATTCACTTCCATAGTATTGTGAACAACTGCGATTCGAATAGGGACCACAATATAAGGAGTGCGAAATGATAGTCTGATATTCCGAGGTACTAGATATTTGCAAATCTTTGCAAAGAGTACGAGCTGATGCCCTACGTAATCCTTTTATGAGTGCACTAGCGCTAAGCGAGCTAGTTCCTTTAACAAATAGAGGAGAGTAATCACGATCGGAAAAGAAAAGGCAATTGGTGCCCTTATCTTCATCTTCGCACTTTTAGTGCTTCTATACTACACTTGGGTGATAGTAATTCTACAGTGGTTCCCTGACTTGGGGGCATGGGTTGATGCTAACTTCGGAATATTCGCAGGGCTCTTCAATCCCGATCCTCTGATCCTCGTCTACCTACCAATCTGGTTAGGTGTGGTGTTGATCATGGTCATAGCAATGTGGATAGGCTGGACTATGCTCACTACTCCGGCTCCAGAGCCACTCGAGGACTTCGACTTTGATGAAGAAGAAGTGGCAGAAAAGACCGAAGAGTAGAAACTGCTCAGCCGGATACTAAAATAGGGCCGCAAGGCCCTATCATCTCATTTTGTTATTCACTATAGAAGTTGATAGAAAATCATTTAGCTTTCATGACAGCTTCATTGATCATGTCTACTCCAATCTTACAGAGTCTGTCAGCGGTTTCCTGAGTTTTTCCTTCTGCGAAACTTCGATAGAGGGATTCTGTGCCTGAAGGTCGGATAAGAATCCATCCTTCATCATAGATAATCTTGACTCCATCCATTGTTATTCGATTCAATTTCTCGGTTTGTTTGAGAAGGTCTTGTAGAATGGCCTTCTTCTTATCGGAGGGTACAGGAACTTTCACTTTCGTACTGAAGTACACGGGCAGTTCATCTACCAACTGAGAGAGAGTCTTTCCTTCAGTTGCTACAATCTCAACGATTTGAGCAGCAGTCATGGCACCATCTCGAACCGGTTGATGAGGCGGATAGAAAACTCCTCCATTCTCTTCCCCACCCAGATCACCATTGATTTCAGCCAGTCTATGGGATACGACAACGCTTCCTACAACTGTCCAGTCTATTTTTGCAGCTGCTTGTACTGCTACATCCTCGATGAGTCTTCCACTACTGACAGGAGTGACAAGAACAGATCCAGTTTTCCTAGACAGAATTCGGGATGCTATTAAAGCAAAGGACTGGTCACCCCAAAGCACTCTTCCAGTTTCATCAACAAACGTAGCCCTGTCTGCATCTCCATCATGAGCTATACCAATGTCAGCTCCTGCAGCCTTCACCATTCGACCAAGTTCAACTATATTCTCAGGCAAGGGTTCAGGATTTCGGCCAGGAAATTTACCATCAAGCTGGGAGTTGAGGGAGATTACTTTGCATCCAAGACCCCTAAGAAGCTGAGGGGTTACTTGTGCTCCAACACTATTTGCGCAGTCAACAACTACAGTGAGTTTGCTATTCCTGATTGATTCTACATCCAAATGAGATCTGATTCCTGTCAGATAATGGTCGAGAGCACTCTCATCCTGATTGAAATGTCCGATACTATTCCAGTCAACCATAAGAGACTCGCCAGTATGATATTTCGTTTCAATATCAGATTCAACTTCTGGTGCAACCTCAATGCCATCTGGACCAATTACCTTTATTCCGTTGAACTTGGGAGGGTTATGGGAGGCTGTTACCATGACTCCTGCAACGCAGTTCAAACGAGGAACCGTGAACTGCAATGTGGGAGTGGGTACAAGCCCTATGTCAGTGACGGAACACCCGGTGGACAAAAGACCCGCAGAAAGGGCGCGACTATACATCTCACCGCCCATTCTTGAGTCTCTTGCAATAGCAATAAGACCAGGGCCGAGAACAGAGCCTATCGACTTTCCAAGATTGAGAACCATTTCCACGGTGAGATCCTCATTGATTATGCCTCGAATACCGTTTGTTCCAAACATCTTGGTCAAGATAGCTCCACTCGGAGTATAGTGCAAATAGGCCATGACTTAAGAGTTGTTGCGGATGTTTTGACTCAGTGTTTTCACATGCCTCTCTTCGGACGTTCAAAGGACAAGGAATACGAAGCTGCTGCAAGACTACTTGCCAGTGGAGATGCA
>JBHLRQ010000035.1:0-27279 GCA_048882385.1 Candidatus Thorarchaeota archaeon
CTCTTTCTCAATCAACATCGCAACCTCGTTCGATTTCACCTATCTTTGATAATACTCACTGTAAAAAGCCTCCTACAAACAAGAGAAGTAGAGCAAAGGAGCCGAGTAGATATGACTACGACATCAAAGGAAACAATGCCCAGTATCGAAGCAGAACTTTACGAGCTTAGCATGCCAGGGCGATTATTAGGAAAGGAAGTCCTAGACAACAGAGCCAGACGTATTGGTATTGTAAGAAGCATAAGGATCGCGCTCCATCCAACCCGCTCAGAACTCATTGTAAAAGGCGCAGAAGTGGAGTTTCCTGTAGATTTCTCAAAGGTAGATGCAGTTGGTACTGTTGTACAACTTAACTCCGTAGTGAAAGATGCCGAAGAGATTGAGGTACACGATGTAATCCGGCTTCAAAAAGAAGTATTGGACGACATCAAATCGTATCTAGGTGCCCGTTAATTTCACTAGCTACAAAATTCGAAGAGTATATAGTGGTCAGCGGAGCATTCCCATATTCGGAGGCATCTCCATTGGACCTGACTGTGGAAAAACTTGCCAAAATGATTGATCATACGGTTCTCAAACCCGAAACTACCAAAGCGAAGGTCAAACAACTCTGCGATGAAGCCATCACATACAACTTTGCAGCAGTCTGTATCAATTCAGTTCATGTTGAATATGCAGTTGAGCTATTGAAAGATACTGATATTCTGGTCTGTGTCGTTGTCGGGTTTCCACTTGGTGCTTCACTATCTAGTGTGAAGGTTTGTGAGACGGAAGCGGCTGTGAAGATGGGTGCTCATGAAATTGACATGGTTATGAATGTGGGTGCCTTAAGAGATGAGAATTTTGACCTTGTTCAGAAGGACATCGAAGCAGTCGTTGCAGCTTCAGGAGACGCTCATGTCAAGGTAATTCTAGAAACAGGGCTCCTAAAAGATGATCAGAAACGAAAAGCGTGTCTTATTTGCAAGGATGCAGGAGCTGATTTTGTCAAGACTTCGACCGGGTTTGGACCAATGGGAGCCACGCCTCATGATGTTAGATTGATGCGTGAAACTGTCGGACCAAAAATGGGTGTTAAAGCTGCAGGAGGAATCAGATCTTTCAAAGACGCGATTCGTGTTATTGATGCAGGAGCTAATCGTCTTGGAACCAGTGCAAGTGTTGCCATAGTGGAAGATTTTCGATGGGCTCAATATAGTGACTCTTGGATGGCACCTGACAGGCCTTGTTGGACCTGTCCAAGTCGAATGGCAAACATGGCAAAACAACCGAAAGAAGTCTACAAATGGTACAAAGAGCGATGTCTCACATGTCCCGATAAGGAACACAATGTTTTCAATGATTAGGAGGAATGAAAGTTGCCAAAATCTTCACTTTATGCTGATGCCCCAATTCTACATGTCAATTTGAGTGACCAGAGTATTCGTCGAGAAGAAATCCCTCCTGATCTCTTCAAACAGTATCTTGGTGGTCGTGGTCTTGGAGTCAAACTCCTCTTTGACAACCTTGCCCCTCGGACTGATGCACTCTCTCCAGATAATCTGTTAGTGTTTGCAGTAGGTCCCTCCACAGCTACCAGAATTCCCACTGGTGGAAGATTCGTTGTAGTCACAAAATCTCCAACAACAGGCACAATATTCGATTCCCATGCAGGAGGTTATTTTGGAGCCCAGTTGAGGCGTGCAGGATTTGCTGCTGTTGTTTTTCATGGAAAATCTGACTCTCCAGTGTACCTTTGGATCAATAATGACGATGTTGAGCTCAGAAACGCGTCAAAAATCTGGGGGAAAGATGTGTATGAAGCAACAGATGCACTTCTTGAAGAAACTGATCCTAAAGCCCAAGTTGCATGCATTGGTCCAGCAGGCGAAAATCTTGGTCTGATGGCTGCAATAATGACAGACAAACATCGTGCTGCTGGTCGCGGTGGTGTTGGTGCAGTCATGGGCTCGAAGAATCTCAAAGCCATTGTGGCAAAAGGTACTGGAGATGTGGGAATACATGATTCTGAACGACTCAATGCTGCTGTGGAATGGTCTCGCAGACTGATAAAGAAGAATGCAGTCACTGACAAATCACTTCCTGTCTATGGCACTCCTGTGCTTGTGAGCGTGGCCAATGAACTAGGAATGTTACCTACGAACAACTTTCAGGAAGGTACATTCAATGATGCTGAAGGTGTTTCCGGTGAGAAGCTCCTTGAACGATTCTCTGCTGGTACGTACAACTGTCATGGATGCCCTATTGGATGTGGTCGTCTCAGTATGGTTCAAGGAAAGAAAGTCGGAGGACCAGAATACGAGTCTCTCTGGGCGCTCGGTCCACAATGTGGAATAAATGATCTCGAATGGATTGCTATTGCAAATGACAAGTGCAATCATCTTGGTCTAGATACGATTTCTGTGGGATCTACTATTGGTGCTGCTATGGAGCTAGCGGAAAAAGGAAAACTTGACGCACCCCTAAGATTTGGTGACACTACTGGAATACTAGATCTCATCGAAGATATTGCATATATGAGAGGACTCGGTGCTGAGATGAGCGAAGGATCAAAGAGACTTGCAGACCGCTATGGAGCGCCTGAGCTTGCAATGCAGGTCAAGGGACTAGAGCTGCCAGCTTATGACCCTCGCGGTGCACAGGGACATGCGCTTGGTTATGCTACATCAAACCGGGGCGGTTGTCATCTGCGGTCCTATTTGATTGGTCCTGAAGTCCTAGGCTCTCCAGTACTTGTTGATCGTGATAGACCAGATGGGAAAGCAGATCTAGTAATGCTATATCAAGACCTCTCTGCTGCAATGGACTGTATGGTTGTCTGTCGATTCACAAACTTTGCTTGGCCGGTTGATGTCTATGCAGAGATGATTTCGGCTGGGACCGGAATAGAACTCACGGGAAAGGATTTGCTTAGACTTGGCGAGAGGATATACAATCTTGAGCGAATCTTCAACATTCGAGAAGGGTTCACAGCAAAGGATGATACTCTTCCACCACGATTCTTCAAGCCACTCCCTGAAGGAAATTCAAGGAACCGTGTTGTACATCTTGATGAGATGCTGAAAGAATACTACAAACTCCGTGGTTGGGATAAGGACGGCCGACCAACGAAAGAAACACTGAAGAAGTTGGACATTCCGGTTTCTTGAAATAGTTACTCTGACTGGCTTCATCATAACTTCCGGAGATGTACTCAACTGGCCAGAGGAAAACGTAGACGTGGGAAATTTCGGAGAGGCCATGCTCCGTATCTTGCAAAAATACGATTCTTCTGGTGTGATTCATGCAATGTCCCACGAATTGCTGACACAGAATGCGGTGTCTGTGGTTCAGTCCCTAGAAAAGTGGAGCTATCACCTCCAGGCGATGCGTTTCCAGCTATGGAGGGACATCTTAGAAGGGCAATCAATGCACTTGATGCACACTTTGGAAAAGGCGTAGGAGAAATTCTTCTTCCTTCAGACAAAGTTGTTGTTATGAACAAGGTTTCAGCACTTGATGCCATGTATGAGGTCATTGTTGATGGATTCATAGTAGGTCGTCTTAGATTTGATATTCCTAAACTCGACTATACATTCATTCTCTCTCTTGAGGGTGCAAGAAGAATAGGATCTGTCAGCAGACAGAAGTGGGTATCAATATATGATGGAGTTCTAAAATACCTGAAAGATGGTGCCAATCTTATGGTTCCTGGTGTTCAGGGCTGTGACTCAGACATCAAAATTGATGATGAGGTCTGGGTTATTGATTCCAATGGAAAAGTCGTTGCGGCTGGAATCGCAAAGATGACAGGGGCTGATATGGCAAAGGAACCAAAGGGTTTTGCGGTTAAGATTCGTGCGGTAGCTGATCCAATAAGTCCCTCTGAGAATCTCAGGAAAGCTACATGGGATGATGTAGTCAAAACCAATGCAAATGACCTTGAGAATATTGAGTCGGAAGCTGTATCCTTCACTAAGAGAACGATTGCAAGGCAGGATTGTCTTCCTGTGGTTGTAGCCTTCAGTGGCGGGAAAGACTCTTTGGCAACCTACCTAATTGTTGAGAGAGCACTTGGAGAGAGTCCACCAATCTTTTTCATGGACACAGGAATCGAACTTCCTGAAACCATAGAGTACATAGAGGACTTTGCACGCTCTCGAAGCGTCAAAATAATCGGTCAACAAGCTGGAGATAGATTCTGGGACTCTGTTGACACATTTGGACCTCCTGCACGAGATTTCAGATGGTGTTGTAAGGTCTTGAAGCTCGGTCCAGCAGCCACGTCCATCGCTGATGAGATGGGCGGAGAGAATCTGAGCTTCATGGGACAGAGAAAATTAGAGTCGTTCCAACGCTCAATCGAACCTAGAGTAACAGAGAATCCATGGGTTCCTGGTCAGACATCTGCTAATCCGATTCAGAACTGGAACGCTCTAGAGGTCTGGCTTTACATATTCAAAAAGAAAGAGGACTTCAATCCTTTGTACAATCAAGGATACCACAGAATGGGATGTTATCTGTGCCCATCATCACCCTTGGCAGAATTGGATGCTCTTCGAGAAACCCATCCTGAACTTCATAAACAATGGGAGTCCAAGATGAAAGAATGGGCTGATAAATACGGCTATCCGAATGAATGGGTTGACATGGGTTTTTGGAGATGGAAGAATTTACCTCAGGGTCAAATGAAACTTGTTAACAAGCTGGGTCTGAATATTGAACCCGACAGATCAAGCCCTGGAGAGAGCTTGAACCTATCTGTCACAAAAGGAGTTTCACCTTGCGTCAAATCAGGATTTAGTCTAGAAGGTGCTTTTTCATCAGGGGTTGATCTTAATCGAGTCTCCAAGTTGTTTCCTATATTTGGTAAAACCCGCGTATCGGAAGAACTTGGAGCACTTCGAACCTCGGTGGGTGCGAACAGTATCGCGTTGTTCAGCTCAGGATCCGTTGTTGTAAGAGGAGATAAGGAGAAATTTGTGAGTCAACTGACAGACCAGATGCAACGTGCCCTGAAAAGGGCTTTATTCTGTCAAGCTTGTGGATCCTGTGTGCCACAATGCGAACATGGAGCCTTAAATCTCGATGATGGAAAGATATCAGTCGACGAAGAGAAATGTACGAATTGTCTCAAATGTGACAAGTGGCCTTGTCCTACCTACTTGACATAGGTATTGGGAACCTCTTTTTCCAGCGTTGTGCAAGCTCGCTACATGTAAGAATCTCAGGGTCCGCTTCTTTGATAATCTTGAGGAGCTGTCTAAAAGAATCATGGTACTTTGGGTGACCAAAATCCTCTGGATCTGGGTGAAGGATGAAAACAGCAAGCCCTCCTCTTGATTTGATATATTCCATTTTCTTTTTCCAAATTCTAAGCATGTTCTCTTTCGAGAGCTTGTAATAATAGAGCAGTGTCCAGTCCTGAGGCATCGACACTGGAATCTCTAAAACTGAGCTCCATTGCCAATCCTCTCCAACTTGATAGAGGGGATAGAACGGAAAGATTGTTCGGCTTCCAGTTGAGGCATATCCAACAGTTGAGTCGTCTGTGTCAGGGAAAGATGAATCCCAATCATAGCCTGCTTTAGTCAAATGTTTGATCATTGGTTTGGTTCTATGAAGTAAAGGTGCACGATAACCTAGTGAGGAGAGGCCAAGTTCTTTTCCTCGCATTGCAGCTCTCTCTATCCTCTCCTTTTGCTCAGAAATAGGGAGGAAAGCAAACTTTCCATCATGACGAAGTCCATGCATTCCAAAATCAAAACCATCATCTACCAGTCCCTTGATAGTATCCTTTGAGATTTGGTATTCCAGAGAATCCGCTACAATATTGAATGTGGAAACCATGTCTTCTGCCCTTTCCATTTCAACAAACTTTGACATTCCATACTCGTATCCAACACGGGTGTCTACATCATGAGTCATGATGACTCCAAAGTCCTTCTGCCAGAAGTCTTTCTTCTCCTCAGTAGATGGATCCAATCTGTCAGCGAGATCATCAATTGGAAACTCTCGTTTCCTACTGCTTGATGACTTTGGTCTAAACAATGACAGCATAGAAACGAAGGAGTTACGAATCTGATAGGGAATATACTCAATCATCTTTAGATTGACCCCAAACTGCATTGCTGCAGGTGGTTCATACTTGATATCCATCTCATTTCTATAGAAATCGCTCTCTGAGATTTTCACTGCACGTCACCGTATCACGAGGAATATTTCAACCAATGTCCATATCGAGATAGCCAACCATTTACAACAAGGCTGACTTTCGTTCTTTTGCCTCCCCATGTACTATTCTCGAGATCAAACCACCAAGAACCAACATCTTCAAGCTCTGCTGCTCTCTGTTCATCTAAAGCAAATAGGGTAATCACATAAGCTCTCTCAGTGACCTTTTCCCATACACTCTCTTCATTCTCAAACAGGAATATTATTTGGTTATCTGATTTTGATGATGGCCCTATTGGTGTGCGAAATGTAGTACTAGCATAGTCATCCATTAGCTCAGGATCGTTTACTCTCCAATCCTCAATACGAAGATATCCAACAAGTTCTGTCAGCATATCTTTGAGAATCTTCTTCTTTTCCACTTCTGAGTACTTCTTGATATACTCCTCACCTTTTCTGAGAACCTTTGCTGGTACACCAGCCGCGAGACTGCGTGCTGGTATGTCACGGTTGATTACAGAACCTGCTCCAATCGTCGCTTCTTTTCCAATGTGAACATTTGGGAGCACAAAGACACGCCATGGAAACCAGACTCCATCTTCAATAGTGATGGGTCCAAATGCTACCGGAAATCCCTCAAGTACAGGTTGCCAAGTTCCATGGGTGAAAAGAAAGTTGGACCCTCCAATTCCCACTCTCTTTCCAATCTTGATTGGGTGTGTGGGATTGATTACACTCTGAGCGAAGATCATTGATAGGTCTCCAATCTCAATCTCAGACTTGTCTGTCTTCAATCCACCAATGTACACCTGTTCCTGAATTGTCACTTCCTCGCCGATGACAACTTTGTGTGTATCAATAATAACTAGCATACCAAGAGTAGAATATTTACCCATTACGAACTCATTTGCCTTGATCATACAGGCCATTCCTATCTCTACATAGTCACCAATCACAATCTTCTTACAGTCTAGTATTGATAGGAGTCCTATTGATACGCCCTTCCCAATCTCAGCACCTTTTCTTCGATAATAAGCAATTTTCAAACTAGAAGGTAATAGTCCAATCGTTGCCATCTTTCCAATTGGCATACTCAATAGGTCGGGGTCTCCAATGTGAGTTCTAACCATGAAAAATGGTCCAAACAAGACCGCTAGCAGAATGAGTCCTCGAAGTCCTCCAAAGAATAGGTTATACTCCATCCATAGATTGTAACTACCAATCAACAAGATGTAGTCATAGTAAATGACATCAAAGACTATGAATAGTACGAGCCAAATCAGACCTACACTCAGCATTCTTCTTCTCTTATGCCTCGGCACAAATAATCTGAATGAGAGGTTGATTATTACAAGCAGAAGAACGAACAGGATGAGATTCCTTAGTACATACTGACTCGAACCAAATAAAATGGTCCATATCCACTCGAAAACAAGAGTTGTAATAGGCATCAGAATCCAAGCGACTATCGCGTATGATCTACTGTTTTTTATGAACTCATCCAAGACCATTTCCTCCATTATCTGTGAGATTGTGGAGAGTTAAATGTCGACCTGTGGTATAGACTATATTACAATTGCCATGCGTCACCCAGCAAAGGTTATTTACCACAATTCCGCCACATGATTTGGTTGGCTCATGTTATGCTGTCCGCAATTAGTCTAAGCATCTATGAATACCGGAAGTATCTAGTGCTTAGTCTGGTCATCTCACTGATTGCCATACCGATTGCTGACACACTAGTAATCCAACGTGATCGAAACCGAAACGAAATGTACGGTGAGGCATTCTGGATATACGGTTTCGAGATTTACAACATGAATGACACAATCCTAGTCGAACTTATTGATGAACTTCATCCAGAATGGAACTTTGATGATGGTGAGCATATATTGCCTGACTACCTCTCAGGCGTGAATTATGAATATCCTGTCTTTGGTCTGTTCTTCTTTGCCATAGCTACGTGGTTATTCCCAGGAGCTGGTGGATTACAACAATTATGGCTTAATTTTCTACTGATCCTTGTATTCAATCTAAATTTGGTGCTATTAGCGATTCTATTACGTGATAAGATAAAAACCGAGTTTTGGGCAAGGATGTTCTTTGGAGGATATTTTGTTTATGGACTGGTTATGGCTGCAGGAGGCGGCAAGTTAGAACCTATAGTGGACTGTTTACTCTTGATGTCATTTGTATTATGGAAAGAGGAACAGTATGGAAAGGCCATGTTCACTCTGGGAATAGGAGTGCAGACCAAAATCTATCCTGCAGTGGCATTTCCGCTCTTCTTCCTTAGTAATCCCATATCATCAATCTGGTTTGCATTATCAATGGGGGTGTCTTTCATTCCCTCACTCTTTGGAGCCAGTTTTGACTCACTATTGGCACATTTCCTTAATACATCGGAATACAGCGTCTATATAGTCAATCCATTGTATCCTGGATTAGGTATTGCCACACCTGATTTTACTACAACTCCAACAACATACTACATGTGGCTTCCAGCATTCATTCCACTAGTCATTTATATCAGCTTCATGATCTACACTTTTAAGCTGTACTTACCTCCAAAAAGTAACTTTGAGGGTAAGTCTATCAGAATGAAGCTCCTGGAATTGAAACCTCTCTACCTCTATCTTCTCCCTGGAATACTCTTTGTATTCAGATGGGTCATGCCTTGGTATCTTTACTGGCTTGGAATCATTGTCGTGCTGTTTGATGACAACGAACAAGCAATAGGATACATGAAACAGATTACGGTAGTAGGTCTTCTATTTACGTTTGGCATTGTCTGTAGCTGGCCTTACTTCATCGCCAATCCATTGCCTGACTTCTTCGAACACTTTAGAATGGGATTGTTAGAAACACTAGCCGCTTTCATCATTACTGGAATAATAACCGCATTTGCCTACAATATCTGGAAATGGGAATTTGACCGCAGAGAGAGAAAAGCAGCTAAACGCCGAGAAGCTGCGGCAAGAGGCGAACTGATAATCTAAGCATCTAGAGAGGTCTGCCATTCTCTCGATAATAATCTATTATTCTCTTCCTGATCAGAGTTGAAGAACAAAGACCATCCGCATCGCGTTTTTCTAACCTCACAATCTTAGTGTTCAGGCCTTTTTCTTTGAAGTACTTTTCAAGGGCACTGACATCAGTATATTGATCATATCCCAGTGCAATTATATCAGGTTTGATTTGTTCAACAATGATTGTATGATCTTCGGTATCAAGTCCAATGATTGCCCTGTCAACATAAACTATGGACTCCACAATTCTACGTCTTTGTTCTTGAGGGAATACTGGTGGAGCACCCCTCTCCCTCTCTACTGTGTTGTCACGTGCTAGAACAACAACTAACTCTCCATCTTCCCCTGCCAATTCCTTTGCTTGTTGGAGATATGCAATGTGACCCAAATGAAGGATGTCAAACTTTCCCGCTGCTAAGACTTTCTTCCCAGTCATCGGGTTCACACCATTGTTGCTTTGAATTAATCCTCATCAACTGCGAGGAATGTGTGTTCCTCTGATATGACTTCGATGCGGCGCTTTGTCTTTGTAATCTGACTTACATGAACTAGTCCATTGATCTCAAGTTGAAGCAGAGCTGCATTCAATTCAGCTTCGCTAGGCTCTGCTCCAAGCTCTTTCTTCAAAGCTCTAATGAGTTCATCATCTAGGATTACTCCACGTCGTTTCTTGACTATTGACACAACCAGGTTTGTCATCGGCATAGCATTCCATGGTGCCATTTGTACTCACCTCATCATTTACCCATACATAGAATGGGTTGCAGTATCAACCTCAGTTGTTCTACGGAGAGTCTGATCCATTTTTCTATATCTGTCTAGCATCTCTTTTGTTACTGAAGAATGCACGGATTCGATTGCTGACTCGAAATGTTTCCATGAAACCTTCTCGGTATCCATGTTCTCTCTTAAAGCCCTCATACCAGCCTCTCGACAGATTGCTTCAATATCTCCTCCCACGTAGTTCTCTGTTAATTCAACAAGCTTATCCAACTTGCTCATGACATCATCACCAAGGGGCATACCCGTTGTATAGATCTCAAAAATTGCCTTTCTGCTGTCCGCATCAGGAGCGTCAACATAGACGAATCTATCAAACCTGCCAGTTCGCAGAAGCGCTTTGTCAATCAACTCAGGTCTATTCGTGGCTGCAATTACCACGATGTCTTTCATTGATTCCAAACCATCCATCTCTGTTAGAAGCTGGCTGATTACTCTCTGATTATGAACAGCTCCTGGACCATCACCTGCTCCTCGTGTTGGAGCAAGTGCATCAATCTCATCGAAGAAGATGATTGCAGGGGCTGCAGTTCTTGCCTTTCTAAACACTTCACGAATGGCTTTTTCACTCTCTCCAACCCATTTCGATATGAGTTCTGGGCCTTTAACGCTGATGAAGTTCGCTTCACTCTCTGTAGCGACTGCTCTTGCTAGAAGTGTTTTTCCACATCCCGGTGGTCCAAACACGAGAACTCCTTTTGGTGGTGTTATACCTAGCCTACGGAATGATTCTGGTTTCTTGAGAGGCCACTCAACTACCTCTTTGAGTTCTTGTTTGGCTTCCTCCAAGCCACCGATATCGCTCCATTTCACATCTGGAACTTCGATAAAGACCTCTCGGACAGCTGATGGTTGAATCTCCTTCAATGCTTCCAAGAAATCCCCATTATGAACTTCAAGTTGGTCCAGTACGTCCTGAGGTATTTCTTCATCAGCCAGATTGATTTGAGGAAGGTATCTCCTAAGTGCTTTCATAGCTGCTTCTCTACAGAGCGCATTCAGATCCGCACCTACGAATCCATGAGTAATCTTTGCAAGGTGCTGAAGATCAACGGTTCCTTCACCCTCTGAGGTCAAGGGCATTCCTCTTGAATGAATATGGAGGACTTCAAGTCTCCCCGTTTCATCAGGAACTCCAATTTCGAGTTCTCTGTCAAAGCGACCTGGACGCCTAAGTGCAGGATCTAACGCATTAACACGATTTGTAGCACCAATTACAACTACTTGTCCTCTTACTTTCAATCCATCCATTGTGGCCAGAAGTTGTGCTACCACTCTTCTTTCTACTTCTCCTTGTACATCTTCCCGTTTTGGTGCTATTGCATCTAGTTCATCAATGAATATGATACTAGGAGCATTTTCTTCAGCCTCCTCGAAAATCTTCCTTAGTTTCTGTTCTGACTCGCCATAGAACTTGGACATGATCTCCGGACCGTTAATGTGTACGAAGTTCGCTTCAGATTCTCCTGCAACAGCTTTTGCTAGGAGTGTCTTTCCTGTTCCAGGAGGTCCATGAAGAATAAGGCCTCGTGGGGGATCAATACCTAATCTCTTGAAGATTTCAGGATGCTTCATTGGGAGCTCTACCATCTCCCTAATTCGTTGGATTGCGTCAGACAATCCACCAATTTCCTCGTATGTCACCTGCGCTGTACCAACAACATCTCCAGTTGGTTTCTCTGCAATTGCAAGAATAGTTGAATGCTGAACCACTACGGTTCCAGTTGGTTTGATGGATGTAACCTTGAATGGTATTGCTCTACCTAGAATTGGTATGAATACAGTATCCTGAGTAGTCACAGGGCAATTCAGAAGTTTTCTCTTCACAAACTCTTCGAACCTTGGTTCTGGACGAATTGGTACCGAGGTTGGAGCAAGCGTGACGTTCTTTGCAGGCTCCTCATTTGCCCTTGATACAGTCACTTTCTCGCTAAGACTAACACCAGCATTTCTTCTAATTCTACCATCCATTCGAATGATTTCTCTTCCTTTATCTCCTTGATAAGCTGGCCAGGCAATAGCTGCAGTCACTCTCTTACCTTTGATTTGAATAATATCTCCAGTCCTAACACCCAGTTTCTCCATTGAAACAGCATCTATACGCACTATAAACCTGCCAATGTCTCTGTGCTCGGCCTCTGCCACCTTAAGAATAATCTCGACCATTTCTTGAAAGCATCCTCCTATCCATTATTATAGTATGAGAAACCGGACGGACTGCCTCAAATCATTATAATCCGTCTTGTTTCTGCTATTCAATGTTTCTTTGTTGACCAATATAATCCAATATAGCACAGGTTTGCGTGTATCTATGGGTGTCTATGGTCATTCTGTTGCTCCTGAGAGAATCAAAATCAGCCGAATTACGCGCCTACTACATTCTTGAAACTCTTTCAACTTCGACTTGGGATACGCCCTCAATAGCACTGATTGCCGCTTCTATGTCATCAGTACCACCCATCGACTCATCTCGTGAGAGATTCATTCGAAGGGCTTTTAGACCAAAGGCAACTGGTTGAGTTTCTGTTGCTCCCAAATCTGTTCCCTCTGGAATTGCGGTCTTGATTCTTTCAAGTAGGTCGTCTAGATCAATTTCCACATCATCGGGCATTATCCTAAGGGTCATAACTACTCTTGCCATTTTGCTTAATCTCCAAAAATTGTCTATGGCCCTTCAAACCCACAGTTTGGGCAGGTGTATCTGTTAGAAAAACGTCTACAAGATTCACAGCGCCAGATAGTAAACTCACCACAGGATGGACACTTAAACTTCACACCATTCTCTTGCGGAGAAACTGAAGCGTGACATGAAGTACACCTGATAGCTCTCATAGTTGCCAAGTTATCACCAGAAGGTTTTGTGGTACCAGAAGCACCAGTTTTGGGGGCGTGCTGATGAGTTATTATAAATCTGTCGAAGTGGTGTTTCAACAGAAGGATATATTCCTGTTATCGTCGCACTATGAATCTGACAATGGAGTGTATTCAATGGGCACAAAGCTTGGTGACATTGTAATTGCTGAGAATATCTCTCTGAGTGCTCTATCAGACAAGAGTATAGCTATTGATGCATTCAACACGATCTATGCATTTCTTGCTTCTATTAGACAACCTGATGGAACTCCACTCACTGATAATCAGGGGAGAGTGACCAGTCATCTCAGTGGCCTCTTCTATCGCAACCTGAATCTGCTTGAGAACGGTATCAGACCAGTATACGTCTTCGACGGTGAAGCCCCAAAACTGAAAGCCAATGAACAACAGAAACGAAGAGAGATTCGTGATGCAGCATATGCAGAATGGAAGACAGCAAAGGCTGAAGGACGAATTGAAGATGCCAGAAAGGCTGGTCAAGCAAGCTCAAAACTGACAAGTCCAATGATTGAGGAGAGTAAGGAACTCCTCACTGCCCTAGGAATCCCAGTTATCCAGGCTCCTTCTGAGGGTGAAGCTGTAGCAGCTCAAATGGCACGCGAAGACTTAGTATGGGCAAGCGCAAGCCAGGACAACGACTCGCTCCTTTACAATTGCCCCCGTATGATTAGAAATCTCTCTATATCCGGTAGGCGAAGAATCGCACGGTCACAATCATACAAGACCATTGAACCGCAGCTTATTGATCTTGATGACAATCTACGAGAACTTGGAATCACCCGACAACAACTAATCGACATCGCAATTCTTGTTGGTACAGACTATAACGACAAGGTTCCTGATATTGGAGCCAAGACTGCATTGAAGCTAGTCAAAAAGCATGGAAGCATAGAGGGAATTCTATCAACTTTCAAGACTTCGAAGAATCCTAAAAATCGTGAAAAACATGGCTTAATCTCAGAGATTCCTTATGAGGAGATAAGGGATATTTTCCTCAATTCACCCAAGATTGATCTAGAACATCCAAAATGGATTGAACCCACAACAGATGAGATAGTGCGAATCCTATGTACAGAGCACGATTTTAATGAATCCAGACTGCAGAAGTCTCTGGAGCGCCTTGAAGAGACGCTTGGATCGACTCGCCAGAGTACATTGTCTGACTTTTTCTGAGCTCTGTAAAAACAGGTTAGGATATATAGCAAGGAACCACAAGTCTGAGTAGGTTAAAGGTGAATCACACTTATGCTACGAGAGAGAATGACAGCAGTTAGGGCATCCATTTCTGATATTGTAAATGGCAACTACGGGGATGACACTGGACCACATGTGGTATCACCTTTTGGGGTCGAGCTTAGACGAGTTGTAGTAGTTGGCTTTGTAGTCAACAGATTCTACAGAGATGGTGATGAATCCGGGAAAAAGAGGTTTGAGAGCATCACTTTAGATGATGGTACCGATACAATTAGAGTGAAAGTTTGGGGCGATGAAGACGCTGATATGCTTGAAGGTGTAAAGGAGAATATTCTGGCTCTGGTAATTGGCAAAATAAGAAAATACGAAGATGAATCATACATAGTGCCTGAGATTGTTCGTGAGTTGACAGATCCAAACTACATGAGCCTACATCTCATGGAACGATACAAAACAATCCTGACTAGAAGTGGTGTGACATCACAAAGTACTGATGAACATGAACAGGAATTGCTTGCTTCAGCATCTAGTACACCCGTATCTGGAAAGCTCGCAAATGATATCATTGCTTACGTTCGATTGGAGGCCCCTCCTGAAGGCATCCCTCTGAAGGACATTAAGGCGTACTTTGAAAAGAAAGGACAAGACCCTGAGAAAGTAGAAATTAAAGTGTTCAATCTTGTTGCTGAAGGAGCACTGAATGAAATCAGCATTGGCCAGTTCCGTACTCCTGATATCTGATTGACTATCTCAGTCGGAGCAATACCTTCAATAGCATTTAGGAGAGAGTTAAGGCATGGACGACTATGACCGCCTTCTAGACAGGGCAAGATCCCAAGTACCTGAGGATGCATTCAAAAAGTCAGGAGAGAGGTTCAAGGTTCCTGAAGTTCAATTAATGGTTCAAGGAAACAGAAGCATCTGGCAGAATTTCTATGATGTAATCAACGTCCTCAACAGACCCGGAAAAGAGGTTTTGAAGTTCGTTTCCGGTCAGTTAGGAACTGCTGGGAGTATCGAGGGTAGTAGTGCCTTATTCAACGGAAAATTCAATGATGAACAGGTTGCAGATGTTCTGAATCGCTACATAGAATCATACGTGATTTGTCCTGTTTGTACACGTCCAGACACCGATATTTCAAAAGACGGTGGCGCATATTATTTGGTTTGCAGTGCGTGTGGAGCTCGTACATCAATAAGACCCGTATAGTATTTGGAGTGTTACCAGAATGGTTCAAGTCTATATGCGTGTGAATGAAACCCATGAACACTATGTGGTCGCTATGTGTGACAAACCACTCCTTGGTATGACATTAAAACACGGTGACATTCAATTCAAGATTAGTGAGGAATTCTACGGTGGTGAACTAGTAGATTTGAAGACCTGCATGAAACATCTAGAGAAGGCAACTATAGCTAACATGGTTGGTGAGAAGACAGTAAAAGCAGCCATGAATGCTGGTCTGGTTCATGAACAGGCAATTCTATACATCGAAGGACACCCTCATGCACAATGGGTCAAACTCTGATTTAATTTCTAATTAGTGGCTGCAACCTCCGCCGCCACCGCCACACAATCCATCCCTGTTCATGAGAGTTCCTTCACCATTTATGAATGAGTTTAGAGCATCACCAACAGTAGAACCTATCCCCTTTACTACTGTCAGACCTAATTGTTGTGCTGCCATGTATGGATGCATACCCATACCCATAGTTATGAGAATGTTAACTCCAATATCTGCAAGACGCATAACAGGTTCTGCGCAACTACTGTGCCCGAGATTTGGAACAGTTTCGATATCAACAATCTTACCGTTTTCAATGGTTGATACAATGAATGCTCTACAATGACCAAAGTGCCCACTCAGAGGACTGTCAAGTCCCATTTCCATATCTGCAGTTACAGCAATTTTTTGTGTGCTCATTTGTGTATCCCTTTCTATGCGACTGTCTAAAGAGCTTTGAAAAGATCTAATCAGCTCCAATCATATGATAACAAAAGAGTTACGTTACAGGTTGTAACAATAGTCCAGATTTTAAGCAAAAGAATACGAAAAACTCAGGTTGGTTCAATTGAAAGCTCCCTGTTATCAATGCGGAAACCCTGCGGTCATAGAAGGCCTTTGCGCCAAGTGCTATAACGAAGCACATCCTTTGATCGAGGTTTCATCACCCTTGACACTCCTAGCTTGTAAAAGGTGTGGCTCTGTGAAGGTTCCAGGAGGGTGGAAAAAGATGGCAGTGGATGTTTCAGAATCCGATGACTTGTGGCCACTCCAGATCGATATTCTTCTAGATATCGAAGTGAAGCCACTTGTTCCTGACGTAGAGCTGACGATTGAAGAAGAGAAACGGCTTGACAGAGTTCTTCACATCACTCTGAAGGCTCTTGGAAGTTCTCACAAAGACCTTCCTCCATATGAGGAAGAACATAAGGTGGAAATTCGTTTTGCCTATGGTACATGTGATACATGTGCAATGATGAGCGGAGGGTATTACGAAGCAGTTCTTCAGATTCGTGCAGATGGACGTCCGCTAACGGATGATGAAGAAGATGATATCGTACGCACAGTTACTGATATGACAATTGCAGAATATGGAAATGATGACAAGGCATTCGTAACCAAAGTCAGCAGCGATAAATTTGGTTTAGACTTTCATATAGGATCAGAGCATCTTTGCAGAACCATAGCCAAGGATCTAGAATCTCGTTACTTGGCACAAAGGAAAGACAACTACAAACTTATTGGTCAAGATAAGGGTGGGAAAGATAAATTCCGCATAACCATTTTAATTCGCCTTAACAAATTCAGGGTAGGTGATTTCGTGCAAGTTCTTGACAACCCTTGTCAGATTATGACAATGAGTAAGGGCGGTCTTACTTGCTTCGACCTTGTTCAACGCGAAAGATTCACTATGAACCCAAAGAGTTCCAAATGGAGAACACTGTCGTATCTCGCGCCAATGTCTGACAGGAGAAAGTTCATGGTGACCACTCGAGTTTATGGGCAGCCTGTGCAGTTAATGGACTCTGAGAACTATGAGATTCGGGAAATTGATAATGCTCTTCTTGATGAATCGATAGAGGTTGGACTCACGGTTTATGGATTAATACTCGAAGACGAGTTTTATTTACTTCCTATTGAATAGAGTCAAGCAAGAAAAGACTGGTTTCGGTACGCTTAAATGCCCTCTAAAAGAACCCTGCATTAATCGCGGAAGGACATCATTGTCCAGCGCAGAACCGGAGGAATACTTTGTCTCGAAAAGGACGTGGCGGAAAAAGGCCACAAAACACGACAGATTCTGATGAACCAATGAGAGTCAGAACGCCCAGACGTGATGATGGAGAAATGTTTGGAATCATCATCCAGATGCTAGGTTTTGATAGAGTTCGTGTAAGATGTGAGGATCAAAATATCAGGATTGGTAGAATCCCTGGCAGAATGAAGAAGAGAGTCTGGATGCGTATTGGTGACACTGTTCTTATCACACCTTGGGACTTCCAGAGTGATGAAAAGTGTGATGTTGTCTATCGGTACAGAGGAAATGAGATAGACTGGTTGGAAAAGAGAGGTATCCTGAAGGTATTTTGAATCTAAGTCAAGGCTTTTCTGAGTACAATATCTAGTCTGAGATGGTTATATACTATAGACGAATCTAGGATGGCACTCACACTTGAAAAGAGCTGATAAAGAACACGAGCAAATCTTGTCGGAGCTAGATCGCCGTAAAATGAAGCGACGAAAAGATGTTGACGAGTTCAAAGTAGTTGAGGGTGTCATCGATCCACCTACTCTCAAGGTTTTGTATAAACTGCTGAATCGCGGAACTATTAGCGCACTTCATGGTGCAATAAGTACTGGAAAGGAAGCCAATGTCTATCGTGGAGAAAGTACCGAAGGAACTCCATTAGCAGTCAAAATCTACAGAATGTCTACAGCTGAAACTGATTTTATGCTTGAGTACATAGTTGGCGACCCTCGATTCAAGAAGGTCCGAAGACGGTCCAGGTCTCTCATTCCCCAATGGGCAACTAAGGAATACAAGAATTTACACCGTTATTATAACGCTGGAGTACGAGTTCCTCAACCCCTAGATATAGAGAGAAATGTTCTCGTTATGGAATTTGTGGGGGATACAAAAAGTAATCTTCCAGCTCCACTCATCAAGAATATTGAGATTCCCTCTCCCGTTAAGGTATTCAATGAGATAATTGCTATGATTGAAACTGGTTATACTATGGCTGGTCTTGTACATGCAGACCTTAGTGAATACAACATTTTATGGTTGGGGAAGCCGATTTTCATTGATGTCTCTCAAGCTGTTTTGATCCGTCATGACCACGCAAAAAGGTACCTGCTCCGTGACATTCAAAACATAACCAATTATTTCAGAAAACTGGGTGTCAGTACTGAAGACCCAGAAGTCATTGCGAAACACATAATCTCTGTAGGTGAACAGTGATGCTATACCATGAAACAGTCAAAGTCCCCCTTGATCGGGTTGGTGTGATTGTAGGACGTAATGGTAAAGTAAGAAAGCGAGTTGAAAAGCTAGCTAATGTCAAAATTGATGTCAATTCTGAAGGAATTGTTACAATAACTGCTCCACAAGAAACTGAAGATCCAGTTTTGGCATGGAAAGCCCGTGATATCATCCGTGCTATGGCACGAGGTTTCAGTCCCAAGAATGCATTATCCCTGATCGATGATGACATGCAACTCATTGTAGTATCCTTGCGGGATGTTGTGGGAAGTTCACCAAATCAAATGAAACGAGTAGCTGGTCGTATCATAGGTGAGAACGGACGTACGAGGAGAGTTATAGAACAGACTACAGAAACCAAGATTTCAGTCTATGGAAAGACAGTTTCAATAATTGGCATGAGTCCCGGTTTGGACTATGCACGAAGAGCCTTGGATATGCTCATTTCAGGAGCTCCACACAGCGCAGTGTATTCTCGGCTTGAAAGTATGAGACGTGAAATGAATCGTCAAAGAGCGGAGCTTTGGGAAGACACGGATTTGTGACGGATGTAATACCTCCTCTAATATGATTAGAGCGTTGATTGAATAAGGAGTCACATGAGTCCTCAGAAGTCAACCATTACCAGCTTTGAAAGCATATCCCCTGCAGAATTTTTCTATAGAAACCGTCAGATGGCTGGTTTTGGTAATCCAACACAAGCTGTCTATTCTGCAGTAAGAGAGTTGGTTGAAAACAGTCTTGATTCATGTGAAGATGCACAAAAGTCACCCTCTGTTGGCATAATAATCCAAAGCGATGAATCGGATATAGTAAGCATCACGGTTTCTGATAATGGCACTGGTGTTCCCTCAGAACACATACCCGACGCTTTTGGTCGAGTTCTCTATGGAAGCAAATATTCTCATCAACAAAAACGTGGAACCTTTGGTCTTGGAGTGACAATGGCTGTTCTCTATAGTCAGATTACAACGGAAAGTCCGATGTCCATTCATTCAAAGACCCAAGGGAATGATGGAGTATACTATCGTCTTCTTGTTGATGTTGAAAACAACCAACCGCTAATAGAGGAACAACGGATACTACCTCGATCTGAAGAAGGCACAACAGTCACTGTTACATTGAAAGGTGATCTAAAGAGGTCTCAAGACCGCATTATAGAATATCTGCGCTTATCAACAGTATCCACACCTCATGCAAACCTCCACCTAACTATTGATGATGAAATTGAAATGAATTTTGGTGGTTTTTCAAATTCAATACCTCCTACTGCCAAAACATCGAACCCTCATCCTAGAGCTGCAGATGCTGAGTTACTTCGAAGACTTGTTCAACGATATAGCGAGAAGTCCCTTCATGACTTTCTCTGCACATCCTTCCAGAAGGTAGGTCCTCGAACTGCAACTAAATTTCTCAGATTCATGAACCTCAATCCGAATCAAGTCATTGGCAACCTAAAGCGTGAGGAATTAACGCGATTAGGAACTGCACTTCGTAACTATGATGGATTTGAAAATCCAGACAGTAAGTGCCTAAGCCCCATTGGTAAAGCAGAGTTCTTGAAATCAGTGTCATCTCTATTCAATACATCTGCTGCATATTATTCACTGAGAGGTCCTAACGAGTGGCAAGGCAATCCGTTTTTAATTGAGGCAGTACTAGCTACCGGCGATGATTTTCCACGATCTGATATTCCTGCTCTCTATAGATTTGCTAATCGAGTCCCTCTCCTTTATGACTCTGCTGAAGACACAATGATGAGAGTAATGAAGAGAATAAGGTGGGCAAAGTACAACGTGCAGACTGCCATTCCTGTAGGCTTGTTTGTCCATATTTGCTCCACAAGGATTCCTTTCAAAGCTGCAGGGAAGCAATCAATTGCATCGATTCCCGAAATTGATAGTGATGCTCTCCTCCTATTCAAGGAGCTCGGACGAAAACTCAGTAACACTGTATCAAAAGCGCAGCGCTCAGCTCGAGAAGCAAAGAAGATGCGTGAGTTCGCTAAATCATTCAGGCAAATAGTTCGGTTCAGTGCAACTCTTGCTGAACAAGAAAAGGTACCTTCCGTAGAGGAATTAGTACGTACTCTCTTTGAGGTGGATCCTAATGCGTGATGCCAAAGTAGTCTTAAATGCTCTGAAGTCAATAGGCACACGAATACTCCAATCAATCAATCATCAAACTTTTCCGATACTTGAGATTCCTGATAGGTCGACGAACAATATCGTATTTGACGATACCACCAATCAATATGTTCTGGGTCCCTCTCTGAATACACGCGATTCAAGTAATGTGAAACACGTACGAAGTTTCGCTCAACTGACTTGGGCGGCAGCTTATGCTAAAGAACTGATACAAGCTTCAAGAACTAGTTCTCTCAGAGATCTCTATTATTCAGCTGAAGCATTTGGCATTGATTTCAATAATCAGTCTGAGTCAGACAGAATTGTTACAGACTTGGAGTGTCTTACTGGTTTGCCGAGAGAAAGTTTTGGAATCTATCCTGAGGAGCATTCATCAATATACGGAAAAGTCAGGATGCGTTACACTGTATCTGGATACGAAGGAAAAGAGATCGACCTGACAGTGAGTCCCGACGGTCTTTCTATCGGTCCTTCATTGATGACAGCAGATCCCATTGATTCTGATGCAAATATCATACTAGCAGTGGAATCAGGTGGTATGTTCTCACGATTGATTGAAACGCGAGCATGGGATCGATTTAGTGCTGTTTTGGTACAACTTGGAGGGCAACCCCCCAGAGCAACTAGGCACCTAATGAGAAATCTTCACACAGCTCTTGATATGCCAGTATATATTTTCACAGACGGAGACCCATGGGGAATGCATATTGCAAGGGTAATCACTAGTGGAAGTGCAAATGCCGCGCACATCAAAGACCTCACCATACCTTCCGCAGAGTGGATAGGTGTAACGCCAGAGGACATCACAGAGTATGCTTTGCCAACAGAATCTATGAACAATGCGGACTTGAAACGTCTTGATGAATTATCTCGCGATGTTCGATATGCTGAACCTGAATGGCAAAAACACATACACGAATTCCGCGAGATTAGGTGTAAGGCTGAGCAACAGGCTTTCAGCAGATATGGAATGGACTATGTTGTTGATACATATCTTTCAAATAAACTACTCTAGAACCACGTCAACCAAAGGGCACCCCAAAAAGTAGAACCAACACTGCTCCGAATGCAATCACTGCTTGAAACAACAGGAGCAGAGCCACATTTCGTTTTTCGGTTATTCTATTGGAAAAGTGAGGTAGAATCCAATACATTGTGAATGGACCTACAACCTCCAATGTCCCATCTTCTCTTGGAGATGCGAATTTGACATAATCCATGTTCTTTCGTTTGACATAGAAACGATATGCCAAATAGAGTAGGAAATTGATTAGGAATGGTGTGTACATTATGATAGCTAACCTATCCATATTTCCAAGAATCAACGCCGATGCCATTGCAGCCCCAAGGGGAAGTCTTCCAACATCTCCAGGCAATACCTTTGCAGGGTACCTGTTGAAGAATAGAAATCCAATGGAAGCCCCAAGAAGTGAAGCTGCGACGGTTCCAGAATCAATCAATGCTGTTGTCATTTCTTGGCCACTTATTATTGGGCTAACAATAGCATACAGCACCACTGCTGAAGCATTTACTGTGCTAAGACCTGCTTCAAGGCCATTCATTCCTCCGTACATATTTGTGGAGTCCACAATAAAGGTCATCATGAGAGGAACTATCAGAAGCGCATAGAAAATACCGAAGTTGAAAGTTCCAATGAATGGTATTGTCATTGTTGGAGTTCCAACACTTAGTACAATCATTGGGATGGATGCAACCAAGGGGAGAGCCACCTTCGTTCTGTTTTTGAAGTCAAAAGTATCATCGAGTAGCCCAATAATCCCCGCCATGAGTATCGATACCAAAGCAGCTAGTAACCCTTCTTGAATATCGACTTGAACTTGAAAGGTCGTGATACCCATAACAACTAGAAGCCCTGATACTATCGCAAACAAGACAATGAATCCACCGCCTTTGGGAACCTCTGGTCTGTCAGTTTTATGAACATCAATACCGACCATTCCTTTCTCCCGAAGCGTTCTGATTGTTCCAGGCATGAATATGACCACAATTAAGAACGAAACCAATACAGCAATTAGGATAGTAATCAAAGACGGGTCACTTCCTGAGGATTTGGCATTTCATTTCAGTTTTGACCTTTTCGGGCAAACACAAAGTTGTGCATGCTTTCAACATCCGAAATCTATAATAACAAACCAGCGCTCGAGCGGACAATTCACCATCCAGTGGAATCTCAAACCATTGGACTGAACCCCTAATGAAACTACGGTGATTCGTATTGAACCTGTTGAATATAAAGATAGGAACACTTCTACTGCTCGCTCTGTTTGTGAGTAGCAGCTTTATGGCAGTCAGTCCTATCAGTGAAATTATGGAACCTGCAAACATGGTTCATAGCACTGACTTTGGATCTTCTTTAACCGAGTCTCAGGTGAATCTATCTATCCCATATGCTGATAATCACTATGGCTCTGCTGATGGTATAATTGATCCATGGGAATATTCGTATAGATATACGGATCCTGTATCTGGGGTTACTGCATATCTAGAGCACAATGGAACTGCAATATTCGTAGGTTTAGAATCCCTTACATCGGGTTGGATTGGATTAGCTTGGCAGAACTACACAGACAGTTTCTCTAGTGCTGGTTTGAATAATAGTGACTTGATAGTTGGATATGCTCCAAGTATTACACATTCCTCTGATTACTGGAGAGTCGTACCAACCGATGCGGTTTCGGTGCACTATATCCTAAGACTTCGAGATGGCTCTATACTTCAAGAGAGTGACTATCCAGATCTCTCATCAACTGAGCCCGTCCAAGACCTCGCGGCACTTCAAATGTACAAAGATTCCATCATCGGAATGAGGATTGGAGAAATTCGCCATTTTGTGATTCCTGCTGAGGAAGCCTATACCTCGCCAGATCATGATCTGTATGGTCAAGACCTCGTCTATGATATCGAACTTACCCGGATTTATAGAGAGAGTTTTGCCGTAACTAGTAATCCAGCAGATCAGAGCGCCATAATCTACAGTGATGAGCACGGAACTAGTACATTCCAACATGTCCGTGACACAGACCAGTCTAGGATATTTCAAGCAGACGGCTCGGACAATGGTACTTACACGCAACTAGAATATGCCATTTGGTTGAATAGCACCGATATCAATGACATTGCTCTCTTCAACAGCACTGATATCAGATTTCCATTTGTCTTCATGTTTGGTTCAAATGAGGAATTGAATGGACTACCGGTTCAACATACCTACTGGACTAAACCCGCAAAGATGAATCTTGTTCCTAATGTTCCCCCTGAGCTTGTTATCGAGAGTCCGAAACAAGATGAAGTTGTTGGATGGGTTGCTTCATTAAAACTCAAAGCCACTGATGACTTTGTTCAACGTGCAGTCTATAAAGTAGATAATGAGGAAAATTGGGTTAATCTAACATATAATTTCGAATCAAAATTGTGGGAAGCAAATGCGGATATGACCTCCTACGATGAAGGTCCACACACGATTACGTTCAATGCATCTGATCCATCTGGCTTTTCTGCAATTGCCACTGTTAACATAGTTGTTGATATTCCGTACACTCCTCTTCTAGGGATGAAGGTCGATGCCACAAGATCGCTTATCACAACAGAGCATTTTGGTAGTCGAGTAATTGATGAATACACGGTCATCAATAATGGGTCTGCACCAATCAGTTCAATTGACATTTTCTTGCCTGATAGATATACAGGGAACTTTCTGTCAATGGAAGCAAGTGATTCTGATGATAATCAAGTACTTGTTATTAGAATGGCAGACTCGAATGGTATGTTGCGATGGAGGTTATACTTCAATGAACCAGTCGGATTTCAGGAATCATATTCATTTGAAACAACAATGTATATGACTTCGCTATTCTGGCTGACGGATTCGACAGAATGGGAGTATCGTCTTGAGTTCTTGAAGTATCCACTTCTGTCATCCGTCATTCGTAGAGCTCGTTTCTCACTTAGTTTTGAGGAAGGTGGTTCTCTAATCCCTGGTGAAACTATACCTGATTCAGATGAATCTAATATTGTACCATTCACAGAGTCCGAGTTTGGCGTGTATCTACGAATCTTTGGAAACAATGTTGTCGCAGACCGGAAGACCACAATTGTTGTTGATGCTTGGGGATGGTTGGATTACAAGGAAACGATAACACTTGACAATGCCGGTGCAGGATCCTTGAACACCATAACATTCACAGTCCCTGCATATGCCACTAACATGATTATCTACGATGAAGTGGGATTATTAGCACAGTCTCAACAGACCGCGGCAACTGGAAACTTCAACGAAACCAATAACATCGTCGTGAATCTTCTTGCAGATAGATTTGGATTAGGTCTTAAATCCTCATTCAAATACAAATTCCAAGTCGAATATGTAGTACAAGCATCAAGCTATCAAGAATCTGTGGCAAATGGGAACAAATTAACTCCCCCAATGGCTCTCCTGTCTGATGTTCTTGTTCGCAAACATACCATAGATGTTGTGATGCCTGTATCAGTTTCGCTTGTAGAAGCATCAGGCGTTTTCAGGTCAATATACGGTGTCTTTGATACAACACTAAGGTATCTGTCATACAACACAACACGAAGAAATCCTGCTTCAATCGAATTAGTCTATCAGATTACAATAGGGGCTGCTGCACGACCTGCAATCTTCGCGCTGATGATCGGCGTCATTGGTCTCATCTATGTAACCCGAAGAAAAGTCGAACTCCCTGAGGAAGTCACTGGTCCTAGAGTCAAAGACGAATTCGATGACTCAAAACCACGACAGGTTGGTGCTCCATCTGAACTTCTCTCCGAGTTTGCTAATCTCTATTCAAGAAAGACTGCCCTCAATATGGACTTGGAAAAGCTTGATGCTGCTCGAAGGAGAGGCAAGGTTAAGAAACGTGAGTATATGATTCGTGAGAGAGACTTAAAGCAGCAAATCGATGAGATTGATTCCAGCTTGCCTAGTCTGAGAGATGATATGATTAGCTATGGTCCTAGATATCGTGACCTTGTTGCACAGCTCGAACTTCAGGATGAACGTATTGAGGGTGCAAAAGCTGGTTTGCGTCAACTCCTTCTTAGAAAGAAGAAACAGAGAATTAGTCGAGCAGCTTTCGAGAAGTCACGTCAGGATTACCTGAAGACAATACAGAAAGCAACCACCGCTACAGATCGAATCCTGCTTGCGATTCAGGAAGAGGCTGGGGATATCTAGGAGGGTACACTACCTTTCTAGTTTATTTCCCCTCACTCTTTCAGAAACATAGTACCAGTTAGTAACTCTTATCAAATAAAATGGGGACCAAAATTGTCCCTATGAGAGTGGTTTGAATGAATACCGAAGTCCTTCAACGTGAGAATATCCGAGCACGAGATTTACTTGCAGGAGAATCAAGAGCTCTTGAGATGTATCAGTACCTTACTGGATCCCCCAAGGTTCAATCATATCTTCGATCTGCAAATCGGATGGCGGTTTCAAGATTAGGATATACTGACCATGGCGCTGTCCATGCCGAAGTTGCTTCTTGGAACGCTCTGAAGGTATTTGACATTCTAGATGAAACATTTAGACCCAATGTCGTAGCAGAAGGAATTGGTGATACTGACGACGCACGTTTAGTGGTTCTTGCTTCGACATACCTACATGATATTGGCATGGTGGTTCACAGAAATGAGCATTATCAAGCATCAATCAACTTAGCGAGTCCGATTCTAGAGGATAAACTGATGGACATCTACGATGATCCTGGAAAAGCCACTGACATACTCTCATTCATTCTTCATGGTATCTACGCTCACGATGATGATACGCAATGTCTTACACTTGAAGCTGGAATTACCAAACTTGGCGATGGCTGTGACATGACAAAAGGTCGTACAAAGGTTCCTTTTCAGAAAGGGAAGGTCGATATCCATTCTGTCAGTGCAATGGCAATCAACAATGTCATTCTTGAACCCGGTGACAACAAACCATTGAGAATAACTGTTGCCATGGATAATCCAGCAGGAGTGTTTCAGGTCCAAGCAGTTCTGGAAAAGAAAATCTCAACCTCTGGACTTCAAGACAATATCGACATCGATGTCCTTGTCAATGGAGACCGTCTTGTTCTCTCACATGTGAAGCGTCTTTTTAGAGTTCAAATGTCTAACAGTGGAGAAGGTCTTCCTCCAGAGGAAAAATAAGACATAGATGTAGAAATGGTTTGGATGCTTGTTTTCCACCTAGAATAATCCAGGTGACCATACTCTGGTCTAAAGAAGAAAATATCTCGAAAATTCAAGTAGGCGAATATCAGTTCAAGTACTGAAGAATGTGGTAGCCCCGGGAGGATTTGAACCTCCGTCAGCGAGGCCAAAACCCGCTATGCTGGGCCGCTACACCACGGGGCTAGTTTTTTTTTGGGTCCCATTCTGTTCTACGATGTAAGTCCAAAGGGTATTCCTCTTTCCTTGATCTCTGGAGATATTCTCTCCTTCCATCTTTCAAGAAAGGCAGATTCCTCTTTCCTCTGCTTTCCATCCATTCTGAGGTTATCAGGAAGCATACAGGCAATGCCTTCAATGACTGGATACCATCTTCCACATTTTGGACATGTTATTAGCGCTTCATC
>JBHLRQ010000036.1:0-27119 GCA_048882385.1 Candidatus Thorarchaeota archaeon
TTGACTTGTGTATTGCTGATGCTGATACAGTGACCTGGACTGCCATCAAGGTTAATGTCCAGTCCATTAATGATGTATGGAGTTTCAGACGAACCATCACCAGGCCATCCCTCTAAAGTTGCGGTGGCAGAGAAGTTATCATCTCCATCAATGATAATGGGAGCATGAGGTGTGCCTGCAAGGTAAAGTGGTCTTGATTCTGGTTCTTCGATTGCTTCATTTGTCAAAGGAGTAAGCACATCTAAGTTATGTATTGGCATTATATTTCCAAGTAGTAAGATGATGATCAAACAAACCGTAATCGAAAAGACACCATTCTTTCCATACATGCATTTTTTCTCCTTCACTGCGAAAAAGACGATTGAGGTTTATTTATGCTGGTCTACATGCTTGGAGTCAATGTTGTGAAGCTACTTCCCATTTCCTTCGCAGAACTTCTCCTACTATTGGTTCGTATGCTTATTAATCAGAGTAGATAGACTAATCTTAGAGAGTTCAATTCGAGCTGGTCAAAGCGAATATCTGTGCCTGTCTAGGAATTCTTGTTTCTTCGCTGAACACTAGTATATTTGCAATGTCATCAGCTCTAGGTCTGTATAGGGACAGAAAAAACACCCAGAGGAAGGAGGCTTTTTAAGAAAGGTCAGTGACGGTCTAGAACTAACTGAAAGATGTGGACAGGATGGAGAGAAGAACCAAGACTGTAGCCTTCCTCATGATTGGTGGGTTTCTATACACATGCTACATAGTTCTCAGTGGATGGATAATGGGGCTGAATCACCTCTATGACCTCTATTCTGGTCAGGTCTGGAGCAGTGGACCAATGATACTAATCTATAGGACTTCAATCTTGCTGCCTATTGTCGATATTGCAGGAGTGCTAGTAATTCTTGGTGCTGTTGTATACTACAGAACATACGAACCAACTAAAGAACAAGTTGTTGTAGTGAGAGGAAAACTAGTCCTGTTAGCGGGCTTCGTTATTGAAACTATCGCCATATTGATCCACGCGTTTGGTCTTCTCGTAGCATTCAGTTATCCAGAGGCAGCCTTGCAAACTGTGGACTACATAGCCGCATTGATAATGGGAGATGTAGCTTCGTTAGGGATTGGTATTTTAGCGTTCGCCACCACTATGGTTGGAATTCTTCTAGGTGGAGTTCACAAAGGGGTGGAGTTCAAAGTGTCGTAACTATGATCAAAAAGATTGCATTTCATGAGAGTTCAACAAGCACGGTCACAACTCTAGATAATTTTGAGTAGAATCTATAGAGCATATCGATGCCGGTCTAGGAACTCCTCCTTCTTGGCAGGATTGAATGACGAAAGTGACTGGAGGAATTCATGCAAATAGACTGTCGAGATCAGCCTGAATTCTGTTGGTAGACTTGTTCATGCCTATAAAAATCGGTAGTTGCAGGTATTATCGATTATGCACGAGAGCAATGTCCTTAGTCTTGTACACATAGACCTCTCTTCTACTCTTGGTTCTCATAATAGTTGCAGCTCCATTTTGCCATTTCTTCATTGCTTTCAGTGTGGGCTTGCCTTCGTCACTGTTCAGCCAGTCTGTGATCTCATGCACATCAGGATCATCGATGGCTGCTATTGCCTTGGTCACCTTCACTCCTCTTCCGATAGTTTCAAAGAGGCTCTCCTGTAACCAGCGTTTGCGTTCACTGCCATCTTCCTCAACTGGGACGAGCCAACAACCAAAGCCATAGGACGTTCCAAACACGTACTTTTGATAGAACCTCTCGAGCTCTTGTTGATAGTGAACGACCATTTGATCGGGTTCTCTGCCTTCTATCTCGATGCTTACTTCATGGGTCTGCTTTACCTCGTCCAATACTATTGTGATGATGGGAGCTACTGATCTACACTTCTCTTTATACTCGTCACTGGAGGGATCACACTCATCATCACAGAAAAAACAGCGAACGATCTCATTCTCTATCGCCACCATATAGTCAGCGTCTATGTTATAGGGATACCATTTCTTATATTCGAGCTCTTTCCGACCACTCCGTGCTTTGTGAATCTGTTTCTCAATAGAGCGTACTGTGTCATGTATCATCTCCTCTACGACAGTAACTGTATCATCTAAGGAAACTCCTCTCTCTTGGATGTACTTTAAAGCAGCACGCTGATGCTCCTTTCGCATAGTCATGATTGAACCGGATAGTGCTATTATTGTTTCGTACATTTTCTTTTGAGTGAGAAGGAGTTACAGGAGTATCGATGCCGATCTAGAAATTCCTGCTTCTTTGCAGGATTGACTACACTTGAAATTTGATCTCTATTATGCCACTTGCCCCACAATACTGACAAGTATAGACCATGTCTTTATGAACTGCATCCAAGTCAATATTACCATCACAGTTCGGACATTCCATCGGGGTGGAGATTCTTTTAAGTAGTGAGAATTGTGATACTCCAATGTGGCGTCGTGATCCTTTTGGAATCTTCAGTGCTATTTTGTGATTTTCAAACTCAACAATTGTCTTTGCAAAAAGAGGGACAAGAAAGAATATTGTGACTCCCACAGAAATGACTATGAAGTCCGCTGGGACCCAAGGACGCTCTATTAAAAACCAAACCCACGCCCAGAAGAAAAACATTGAAGTGAAACCAGTAATCAATACGGTCACGCAGCGGTTTTCTGAACTAGCAGCCTTGATACAGCTGTTCGAACAAAAAGTTCCCTCTCTGTGAGTAAGCCATCTATCACTTTGAGGTGAACCACACCAGTCACAACGTTTTGTCTTGGACGCGTCTAGAATTATGTGTATACGTGGCAGGTCTTTCTCTTTAGCCAACCCCTAACCTCATGCCCATTTCTTCATGAGGCGTTAAAAAGTTTCAAGTCCTTGGTAGAACTGCAATGTCAGAGTGAATACCTGTGTCTATCAAGGAACTCCTGCTTCTTTGCAGGATTGAAGCTCGACAAAGCCTGTAGGTACCCTGTAATCCTGCTGAATACTTCCATACCAACAACTCCACACTTTGGACATGCAATTCTTGAGAGCTCTTCTATCGAGGTGAAACTAGTAGTTCTCCAATCAATACCTGTTTGGTAGTTACAGTTTCCACAAACACACACATCTTTGGTGAAGCTCCAGTAAGAATTCAAGGTGTCAGTTGCAATCTTCTTTGTCAGTTCCCACAGAGCAATAGGATCTGGGTTCGCCTCACCTAGATAGATGTGTGTAAGAGCTCCACCATCCATGAATGGGTGGAACATTCCTTCTTTCCTGATTCGTTGTGAAAGTGGCAGATTGGCATTGACATCTAGTGTTGTGCTGTTAGTATAATAGACATTAGGTGCATTTCCCTTGAGATACCTACGCATGCCAGGGTAGGCTTTGTAATCCTTGGCTGCAAGACGACCAGCCGCACTCTCAGCGGGTGTTCTAGTCACGCCAAAATGAAGACCTGTTTCTTCTTGAAACTCTGCAGCTCTCTGTTTCAAATGTTTGAGTACTTTGATTCCAAAACGCGTACCTTCAGCTTCGTGAAGATGGTGGTCTGTCATCACCATTGCCATCTCATCAAAACCTACAGTCCCAAGCAAGAACTCACGTTTGTTCATGTCGATCAGGGGATCACCGTTTGGTTTTGGCTGAGTATAGAATGGGACACTTCCACTGCCAATCAGTTTGTCCATGAGTCGTTTCTTCTCAAGAATGACCTCCTTAGACAGCTCTACAAAACTATCAACCCTCTCAAAGAACCTGTCCTCATCAGTCCTGCCTAGCCAAGCAGCACGTCCAAAGTTGGGAGTGACCATCTGAGAAGCTCCAAACACCATGTTTCCGCTCAAAAACTCCTCCAGTTCCTCGTCACTACTTGCAGTCCAGAGATGTGAACAGCAACTGCTACATCCTGCCTCGATTTTTGATCGCCAGTTGAGATAGTTCTCAAAATAGGGAGAACCATGCTTTGCTGTAAGCTCTGCTACAAGTTCCCATGAGGGCTCATATTCAGAACCCATGAACTCTTTTCTCAGTACAATGTTGGGTTTTGGAAAACCAAAGCCCTTGCCCTTCACATCACCTTTCAACATGACATCCATAAAGGCGTTGAAGAAGAGTCTCGCTTCTTCTTCATAGTCCCCATATGTAATCTCTGTTTCTTTACCTCCGGGCAGGACTGCAGGAACATCACGCATAATCTTTGGAATGCCTGGCGTGAGGTCAACACTTGAAAAGATGACTTGCCCTCCACGAGCAACATACTGTTGAGTGAGTGTGAATACGAGTTGCTGTGCGGCTTGCTTGATCTTCTTATACGGTTGACCTTTCATGAATGGAGCAAGAAAGGTGTTGAAATAGAAGTACCCTTGACCACCAGCAAAGGAGCTCTGGGCAGCAGCTAGCCAGATTGCTGAGTGATTGACAGCCACAGAGAGATGTTGAGCAGGACCTGCAGCACTTGAGTGCATTCCGCCTAATCCATCCGGAGCGATACCCAGTTTTAGAACCTGGCGAAGATCCCACGTAGCACAGTAATCTCGTGTGCTGAAATATTCCCTGTCTTTGATGTAGATATCTCCCCTGAGGTGAGCATCTGCAAGATGAGGGGGTATCGAGAGGTAGGTATGTTGTTCCATCACTTGATCATGGACCAGCTTCGCAATGGTTTCAGGATTACGCATTAGGTTTGCATTGTATGTATGGTCACCGGGATTATTGATGAGCATAGTAAGATCATGCATCGGAATTCCAACACGAGTGTATAGGATACGTTCCTTTTCGAAGCCCATTTCTGCTAAGATACTGTTACACATCTCACGGATGAGCGGTCCAGACAAGAACTTGATACCAGAAGCAACAATTCGGTCCATTACCTTGACTGCAATCAAATGAGCATCTGCATGAAGAAGACCTGCTTCAAGAATGAGGCTATCAATTATCTTGCTCGCATCGAAAGTTTCCATAGTACTACTGGTTGTACGAACCTTCGGCATCTTCTTCTCTCTGGCTTTGAGATCCTCTGCAGATGTGATTGTACTTCCTATGTCAGTCATGCGTACCTCTGGACCTCCTCACGAATAGCCTCAACGCTCGGGACTTCTCCACTATAGAGAAGTCGAAGTTTGCCGCCATTTTCAATAATGATTGAGGGAGTACTGGCAATGAAGAGTTGTTGTTCAAGAAGTCTAAACTCGAAGTCGGGATCCATTCTTTTAAGATCAATTGTTTCAATCCGAATATTGTTGGACCCATAAAATGCCTCATTGATTACTGCTTTCGCTGCAGGGCAATTGGCACAGTTGTCCTGCGTAAACAAGTATAGAGTTGGCTTCGTGGCTAGTCCTCCCGGCGATTGCATTAAACACTCCCTCTCGGCAAGAAGGGGTAAAACAAGATGTGGTATTCGGATAATAAAAGCATGACGCCGCTCGGAGTCGGCTTGTCGCCTTGTTCTAGGCCAACCGGGGGAGTCCTTGTTTCAGACATTTTATCAACAGTTATCGTCCAGACCTCCCACTTAAGGTCATACCAATTTTCAACAAACCCACACCCTTCAAAACCACTATTTTGCAGTTCTGAACACTGGAATCAGCACAATCATCTAGTGAATGATACCAAGATATGAAACAAAAAGAGAACTGAGTTTGGCGCGATTCAATGTTGGTATATGCTCAAAATGCATTGTGATTGGTTGGATGAGGAAAACTAGAATAAGTGGTCCGACACTCTTTGAATGAACAAGGAGATAGTACAGTGCCAACATATGTGAGAGCAAGGACTCCTCTAGACGGGTGGACTCGCATTGTTAGGAAAATCATGGATACAGGGATGACCCGCATTGATGAGAGGGAGAGTGAAACTCGCTGGCACGATAATGTCATGATCCATATAGTAGACCCATACTCAGAGCGCGTCAGTGAGAAGTATCCATTCAGCGAAGAGATCCTTCGTGACAAATATGCGACACAATTACTCAATCCAGACAGGTTAGATTTTGATTATACATATGGTGAGCGGCTCAATGCTTGGGGTGTTGAAACACTCAACCAAATCGACTATGTAATCAGAAAGCTAAAAGAGAGTCCTAATTCAAGAAGAGCTGTGGCTACAACATGGGATCCGAGGAAGGACATGTTTGTTGATGAAGTTCCATGTTTGAATCATTTTGTTTTCATGATGCGCGAGGGTGTTCTTGACATTTCTGTTATGATACGTTCAAACGATATGTATGGAGCATGGCCAGCCAATGTTTATGCGCTTGGTGAGTTTCTGACCTATGTTTCAGAGAGGACTGAACTAAAACCAGGTACGATTACCACTCTTTCAGTCAATGCACACATCTACAAACACGATTGGGAGAAGGCTGAAAAAATCTAAAAGCACGAGGCGGTTCATTCATATAGACCTTTAACCTGAAAGTCTTTGCAGGTTTCAATTAGTATCCATGATTTGCAGAACATCAATGGAGTGAAACTATATGGATGATATCGATAAAAAGCTTGTATCAATCTTGCAGAAAAATGGTAGAACTAGCCTTTCAGACATCGGTAAAGAGCTAGGGATGTCACATGTCGCAGTGAGCAAAAGGCTTGACAAGCTCGTTAGTTCCGATCTTGTCCAAATCACTGTTGGTGTCAATTCGGAGTTTCTTGATACCAAGATCTTCTTCATGGCTCTTGAAACAGAGGACATGGATGTGGCAGAGCGTATTCAAGAGGGTTACAAGAACTGCCCAAGACTATTGATGTTCGCACCAGTCACAGGAAGATACAACATCTTTGCAGTCATGGTCGCAGAAGATACGTGGAGTTTGGAATCAATAATTGGTACATGCAGTATGAGAACCGAACCAGGAGTAAGGAAATCAGAAAGCTGGTTTGGGAATGCCCCAGTCTTTCCAAAATACATTCAGCTTGATCTGGCCCCCAAAACAACTGGATCAGCAATATCGCCATGTGGAAGAGATTGTGGAGCCTGCAAGAGGTATAAAGCAAACAAGTGTTTAGGGTGCCCACCAACGAGTGTCTACAGAGGAACATTATGGGCGTCTCCTGTGAAGAGTAAGAAAAAGAAAAAGAGCAAGAGTTAACTCTGATGACGACGTGCACAACCACGTGAAACCAATGACTGACGTCTTCATCCACCCACTTGCTGTTGTTGACGATGGAGCTAAGATTGGCGAAGGAACGAAAATCTGGCATTTCGCTCATATCAGAGGAACAGCATCAATTGGGAAGAACTGTAACATCGGAAAAGATGTCTATGTTGATGCGGATGTCATAATAGGAAATAACGTCAAGATTCAGAATGGTGTTTCAGTCTACAAAGGTGTAACCATAGAAGATGATGTTTTCTGCGGACCTCACATGACATTCACAAATGATCTATACCCTAGAGCATTTGGAGAATCATGGGATATTGCTAAGACACTCGTCAAAAAGGGGGCTTCAATTGGTGCTCATGCTACAATCATATGCAACACAAATCTTGGAGAGTATTGCATGGTCGGAAGCGGAGCTGTCGTTACAAAAGATGTTCCAGACCACGGCTTAGTTGTTGGAAATCCAGCTAGACTTGTGGGATATGTATGTGTATGTGGACACCCACTTACCGAGGAAATTGAGAGAGATGAGAAGTCCAAAATAATGAGATGCACTAAATGCAACTCTGAGATTGAAATATCAGAAGACTAACAGAAAAGGAGTGTTTCCCTCCATTGTCCCATTTATACAAGAAATTCGTAAAGGAGAGAGTGGCAAACCTAGTTAGTCAGAAGAATAACATCCGCAATGTTACAATCATCGCCCATATTGACCATGGCAAGACTACTCTAAGCGACTCATTGATTGCTGCCTCTGGACTTTTATCAAAAGAAGTTGCAGCCTCTGCAAGATTACTGGATTACGACTTCATTGAGCAAGAAAGAGGCATCACTATCAAAGCATCAGGAATCTCACTTGTGCATCCATTTAATGAAAGGGACTATTTGATCAACCTTGTGGACACGCCAGGCCACATTGACTTTTCAAGCCATGTCACGAGAGGACTTAGACTGACTGATGGAGCAGTCATTGTCGTAGATGCCATTGAAGGAATAATGGTCCAGACAGAAACTGTCACCCGGCAGGCTATGATGGAACTTGTAAGACCGGTTCTTTTTGTAAATAAGGTCGACAGACTCATCAAAGAGCGTCGACTGACTGGACGGAAAACTGCCGAGGAAATCAATAAAGTGGTTCGTGAATTCAATGCGATGCTCGGAAAATATCTGGACGATGAGCTATTGGAGCAGTGGGAAGTTTCCTTCAGTAAAGGTTCACTTGCAGTAGGTTCAGCACTTGACAAATGGGGATTGGATATTGTTACCTTGAGAGATAAGACCGGTGGTAGTGAACAGGCATCGGACCTCACGAATGCATTTCTTGAGATATTGGAGGAAATTGAGGATGTCTATCGGTCTGGGAGAAGGAAAGAACTTGCAGAAAGGTATCCAGTTGCTAGAGTCGTTTTGGATTCAGTTATTCGTGTGATTCCCGATCCAAGTACCGCACAGTCCTATCGAATTCCTTCATTCTGGGAGGGCGACATAGAATCGAAAATAGGTAAAAGTCTGTTAACATGTAGCGATGATGCACCATGTGTTTGCATGGTCGGAGAAGTACAACCGGATAAACATGCCTTAACGGTCGTCGCAGTTCGAATTTTTTCGGGGGTTCTCAACCGCGCTAAACCATTGATAAATCTAAGAACAGATGAGGAAAGGAAATCTTTGCAAATTGGTCTTCATATGTCAAAGACACGAGTTGATCTTCCCAGCGTACCAGCTGGGAATCTAGCATTCATAACTGGTTTGAGAAACATTGCAGTAGGTGACACATTAGTTAGTAAAAAGACCAAAGACATGAAGCCTATGAGTAGTTTACAATATCCAACGGAACCTGTTGTTACTTACACAATTGAACCAAAGAAACTGTCAGAATTGGGAAATATCCAAGGACCAATCGAAGAATATGTAGGAACTGACCCAGCACTGGAGTTTGAGGTAAATTCAGAAACCGGCGAAATGCTTCTATCAGGTGCAGGAGAACTTCACATAGAAATTACCGTTGAAAAATTAACTAGGCAAGGCATTGATATTCAGCTCGGTAAACCTATGGTTCTACTACGAGAACAAATGACACAGGACGGGGTTCAGAGTACCGGAGGTTCTGAAACTACCAGCACATTCACTACACGAGTTGTTTTGACATCAGATGATTCACCTCCCGAAAGTAAGGGAAATGTTCTAGATACAGATCCAGGATCAGCAAGTTGGTTAGTAGACTCGTCATCCAAAATCAATCCATTTGATGACGAAACTGACTGGATCAGGGACGCTTTCAGAACTATTCTTCGAAGTGGCATTAAAAGTGGAGAGAGAATGCGTAGAATTGGAGTTATTATTGAGAAGGCAGAAATCAAATCAGAATCTCCTGAAACATCATGGAGAGATATTACGCAACCATTACTCGATGCTATAAGAACCAGTATAAACTCAGGAAAACCCGTTGTACTAGAACCTTGGATTCATCTTGACATGAGCGCACCCGAAGAACATGTAGGAGCATTGACATCTATCCTATCCAAGAGGAAAGGTCAGGTACTTGAAATTGATTCAGAAAGGTCCCTCTTTCGTCTTGCAGCTGAAATTCCAGTGAGGGAATCCTTTGGACTCGCAAATGAGATTCGTACTGCTACATCCGGTTGGGCAACTTGGGGAGCTGAAGCTGGGGGTTACCGTGACATCAAGAATCCGGATATCAGATATAATTAGCGTCTCAGATAGAATCGTCTATTCATAACTGCCCCGAGTATCGAGAGAACACGACGATCGATAAGAGATATACTGTCCATCATTCTCAAGGACCTAGTTAAATTGGAAAAAACTGAATTAAGATAGGGTTGTGCTTCAACCATTTCGGATTTTTCAACCATTTCGAGGTAGGCATTGGCAATTTTAATCAAACCAAGCCAGTCATCAGTAAGCAGGTAACTATATTGACGCTCATCAATTGCGCGTGGTGATCCTTCGAAGCGATTTCTGTCTATATAGGCTGCATATTGATTTTCTAATGCCAAGGCGAATCTTCTCAAAACCAGAGAAATAGTGGCAGAAGTTGCTCTAATGAATTCTGAGGATTCCGAAATCTCAGATTCTGTTGAAACGACATCACCAAAAGCGATTGCCGCTCCATAAAACCCAGTTGCCAGTTCAGAGTAGTCTTTATTGTCAAAAAATGCTTGGAAAGTTTGAACCAGGTAAGTTTGACCCAACCAGTATTGAGCGAGGAGAGCATCCATGGCGAGTACAGCATCATCAACTGGTGGTTGAACGCGTCCCCCAATCTCAAGGTTGAGTAGTTCTATGTTCATTTTCGCGGTAGAGAGAGCTGCAAAGAGACCAGCAACACCAGCAAGTTGAGAATCACTCTGACTCATGCTTTTTGATCTTTCAAGAAGAATAGCCCATGCGTGTTCGAGGTATGGTACAACAAGTGATACACCGTGTATAAACATAGAGTCCTCTTCAACTTCTACATCTTCGAGAATTCGGTCCACATCGTTTAGCAGACGTAATAGGCGAGGTGGGATGTCACCACCGTGTCTTGTAATTAGCCAAACAATATCATATGTTGCTATAGCTACTTCCACATAAGCTCGAGGGTCGGTTGCAAAGAGAGGTATATACAGTGCAAGAATCCCTCGCAACGAATCTTGTGTTTCTTCATCTGAGCGTTCATCTAAACGCATCTGTGAAAGAGCCAGACCCAACCGTGATCCTAAAAGTTCTAATTCCGAAATCCGACCTTCTTGCAACTGTTTTTCTCGAAGATTCACCGCATGTCTGAAAGATTCTAAACCAATGGGCCAAAACTCATCACACTCAGTGCTAAGACATACCCAACCAATTGTATTCTCAGTCCGTGCAAGGTCAATGTCAATTTCAGGATACGAGTCTTCAAGCTTCATGAGAATAGTCTTAGCATTATTCAAGTGTTCAATGGATTTTGTCATATTCTCATGATCGCCCAGGAGTCCATGAGCAAATCCAAGTCCTGCTAGTATTTTGAAGACGCGTGTATTTTGCTTAGGCGTTTTTTCCTCAATTCGATCATAGATTCTAAGTCCTAATTGGAGTCTTTTAATAGCCTGAGGCACACCTTCTCTCCAACCATTGACTAAAATATTTGAACCAATTGTAACATGAGCTAGTCCGACATCATCCAAACCCACCAAACCTGATTTGAATGCAATATCAAAGAGCTCCGCTGCCTTATCACCCGTTTCTCGAGCTATCTGATACGCAATAGAATCGTCTCGAGTGTAGTTCACACCAAGCTGAAGATTGATTGAACCAAGTTTCACTTGATCACTATTATTACGTGCGATTCTCTCCAAATTTTCGAGAATGTTTCGCGATTCCTCGTAGAGACCCAATTCAGTAAGAACACATGCATAATCAAATGAGACCTCATATGAGAATTCGGTCATCGAAATTTCTCTGCTGATCTCTATCAAGCGATTGAGAAGTAGTTCTGCCCCCTCATAGAAACCCACATCAATTAGGGCCCAGCTAAGATTGTGAACCTCATATAATGCAAGGTGAGTTGTTCCATCATGTCTTCTGTCATATATCGCGTTCAGAGTCATTAGAACCTCATCTGCTAGGAAGGGAAGTAGTGGTCGAAGATTCAAACGATTAGCAGCATTCAAAGCTTGAGAGAGCTCGCCAAGAATGTCCACCAGGGTGGGTATTGCTTCAATGTCGGGAAGAAGCTCACACTCTGACCTACGGTGACTGTTAGTGTATCGTGTGTCTAGCAGCATCAGCATTTCAGGAATAGCTCGTTCTTGATGAAATGATAACCTGATAGCTAGTTCTGTAAGCTTTGCACTCGCGAGTCCTGGTCTGCGAAGGATTATTTCTTCAATCGATCGAGCCACATCGAATAGGATATTCGACTCATCCGTGTCGTTAAAAGGAATATTCTGCACAGCTGAAAGCCCATCATCAAGAGACAAATTTGCGCAGAGTATGTCTCTTAATGTGACAATCAACTGTGGTTGCATGGACTAGTCTCCTCTCACTGAAAATGCGATGGTTGGGTGCTTTAAAGGTTTCACAGAAAACTTCTATCGGTCAATAACAAAGTCATGCCATTCTCTAGAGGTGTCTGTACCCCTCATTCTCTCCATTCTTAGCTGATGGACCGGTATGGAGCCTCTATCATCTATTCTAAAACGGAGGACTGCATCTGCTAGGTATGAGAAGGTTGCGTATGTCTTCTCATCATGTACTCCCTCTTCAAGTACATACATGATACTATGAGAACTCTGCGTGACTCTTCCACTCAAACGCTGGACAGCTCGAGGCATTGTTAGGGGATTAGAGTGAAGAATAAGAGTAGAGAGACTGTCAATTACAACTCGTGCAACCACCAAATCCTGCAATACTTCAGATAGGACAATTCCAAGCTCGCTAATATCATCAACCTTTGCTAGTGATCTTGCACTACCAGCTTTTGGTGCACCCATCCTTTCGGAATATCCATCAATGAATACAAACTTTCCTGAAGCTTCTTGTTCTTCAATTGACCAACCATGCCGACTCATATCGTTTCTGACAACTCTGGGTGAAACATCTGTAGTGACGAATACTGCTGGAAAACCCAGCTCAATTCCTTCAGCAAGAAAAGCTTCAGCGTATGTAGTCTTTCCTGACCCAAGTGGTCCAACTAACATATAGGAAACCTGTGTAAGCTGACCAAACTTAACAAGTTCACTAATCATAGGACTAGCTTTGGCTGGTTCAAGAGTTCCTGCTGAGTCCTGTTTCTCAACCACTTTGAGTACCCCACATGTTTCACACTAATGTCCGGGACTAATTTCACCAGGCCATACACGGATACCTTCATCTGTGATTCTCATTGAATGAATCCTTGAGCTGTGTTTTGAACCTCTCAATTTGAGAACCTCAATCGACCGAGAACGTGATGTGTCTGAAATTTTCTCGTTGTACAGTACAATGACACCTGATGCTAAGAACGCTTCGATATCAAAGACACCCAGTCCATGATCCTGGGCTGGAATCTCACTTGTTAGGAGAAGGGTGCAACCTGTTCGTGTGAGATTTGCAGTTAGTTTGAAGAACTCTTCGCGGAGAATGTCACGGCTCTTAAACTTGTAAGCCATAATCGAAAGCGTATCAAGAACAATCCGTTTTGCCTTGATCTTATTGACGTGATTCATGATGATTGCCTCTAATCCTGAGAGGTCGAAACTCGGATACTCGCCAATGGTCACAGGTGTGATCTCTTTTGATGGAGAGAGATCTACAATGGAGATCTTCTTTTCCTTCACAAGTTTATCAAGATCCATTCCAAATTGAAGCATGTTCCTCTTGATGAGATGAGGAGGTTCCTCCAGGGTGACAAACACTCCTGGTTCATCATAATCGACAGCTCCTCTATAGATGAATTGAGTGGCAAGTATACTCTTTCCAGTACCAGCCTTACCTGCAATGAGGATAGTATCACCTCTTGGGAAGCCACCCTCAGTCAGTTCATCCAACCCGGGGATACCTGTCTTTACTCGTTCTATTTCGTGGTCGCTCATTTTGACGCACCCTTTTTCTTCGTCTTTACTCCAACACCAAGCACCATTTTCATCAGCATGTCTCGTTCAGGGATACCAGTCACTGAAACACCTCCAATCATCACAGTAGGTAGTGCAAATATTCCATACTCTTCTGCTGCTTCAGGATTCTCTGAAACATTGATGATTTTAAGTTCGAAGGTGGCTGATCCAAAGTCTTCGATTGTTTCTCTAATTACTTCTTCAGCTCGTGGACAGAACGCGCATGAGTCGGACTTGAACAAGACGATTTCAATAACATCATCATCATCCTGTTCTGATGACTTCCGACTCTTTTTCTTGTCCACCAAATGGTCGCACTCCTGGTTTTGAGAAACGCATGGTTCAAATCAAAGTTAGTCACTTGAATGTTTTGAGGATGTTAGGAGCCTGGAAAAATGCTCTGAATGGCAATATCCAGGTAATATCATGCTCGCATCAGGCGGCGAATCTTAGTTGCAGCTTTACCAATTGGTCTCGAGTGATATCGAACACTTTTTGGCATTACAGCGGCTAGGATCAACGCACCAGAACTCCTGCCAATCTTCTTGAACACGGCTTTTCCTTCAGTACACCGCAAACTAATATCTCGAATTTCTCCAAGCATGAGTTCCTTCCTAACACGTTCTGCGGAATCAGTAATGAAACTTGAAACAGCAGCAACCACATCCTTGTCCATTCCTGGAGAGACAGCAGACGCAATTGAGAGACCATCGCTCCTAACAAGAGAGGAGAGTGTAAATCCACCATCCTTGTTCATAGACTCAAGGATTTTTGGAAGTGCGGTATAATCAGGTCGTTGCATTGTGAAGTACTCCATTAACTCAGCTTCGTACACTCGAGTTATGCGCTTCCCTAATAAACCATGTGAGATTGAATTGGTGTACAGTAGAGATTTAAATGCGATAGACCTTTGCAGTAGAGTACGGAGTCGTAAGGGAATGTCCGCTGAGTACCGTTTCAAAATTGTCATGTTAGGAGACGGTGCTGTAGGCAAAACAGCCATGACGACCCGTTTCACACAGAACTTCTTCGATGCTGACTATAAGCGGACAATCGGAAGTGATTTTGCCATCAAACGCCTTGTAATTCCTGACATTGATACTAAGGTGACATTGCAAGTATGGGATCTTGCAGGACAGCCCCGATTCGAGTCAGTTCGGCAGGGATTCTATCGTGGTGCTCGAGGCGGACTTCTCCTTTATGATGTTACAAGACGTCGAACATTCCTGAATGTCGAGCATTGGAAGGAAGAGGCTTTCAAAAATCTAGTAAAAGAAATTCCACTGATTCTTGTTGCGAACAAAGTTGACCTCAAAGACTGTAGAGTGATAACAACCGAAGAAGGTGAAGAATATGCCAAAAAGAACGATTTCCTCTACACCGAATCAAGTGCACTTACAGGGGAGAATGTGGAGCATGCATATGAAACTCTCTGTAAAATAATGATAGAGGAATCGAAGAATTCAGCTGAAGAGAAATTAATCTAGTTTTTATTTTGTAGGAGTTCCTTTGAGAAGACCAAGTTCTCTTTTAGATTGCCACACAACATAGAATATCTTCTTTGTCGCGAGTGTTTCTTCATCGTGTTGTGCACATAAAGTTTCAAACTTCTGAACATATTCCTCTCTGTTTTCTGGCGTCAGATTCGCTTTGATTTCATCTAGAAGGTCTTCAAACGGCTTTAGAGTGCCTGCCAAATCCCTCACATCCCAACGAATAATGGCACCAGTCCCATCAGAAGTGATGAATGTTGATGCCTTTGGATACCATTCAATTCCATCGATTTCGCCAATGGTTGACGCCTCACCTTGGATGGTAAAGGTATCAGTTTCCCAAAGATACAGCACCTTATCACTAGATCCTGAAGCGAGGTACTTGCCATCTTCACTGAAGGTCAATGCACGAACCTCAGTTGAATGACCCTGGAGAACTTGTTCCATCTTCATCGGAGATTCAGTCGCGTTCCATATAATCATGTAATTGTCAGATGCACCTGATGCAAGTCGACTTCCATCATTGGTAAATCGCACTTGATGAACTGCAGCTCTGTGTTCTTTATGTCGTTCAATCATCTTTCCAGTGTTTGAATCCCATTCACAGATATTTGCGTCAACAGAACCTGAAACTATTCTGTTGTCATTAGGATCCCAATCGCATGTAACTACGTAAAAGCCATGCCCCTTTAATTGGTGTAACTTTGAACGGTTCTCAATGTCCCAGATTATCAGAGAAGTATCACCACTTCCGGATACCAGTTTGTTTCCATCAGGAGAGAATGATAAGGATAGGACTGGATATGTGTGTCCCTCCAAGGTTCCAAGGCAATCACCAGTTCGGATGTCCCAGAGTTTCACAACTCTTTCAACGCTTCCGGAAGCGAGAAGGTCACCATTTGGACTAAATGCAATTGAGGTGCACAGAAACTCATCCTGCATTCGCTGCATCTCTTCACCATTATCAGCCATGTATAGGCGGATACTCCTATCTTGCATCGCTGCAGCATACATCCGACCGATTTTATTCATAGCAAAACGTCGAGTGATATCAGAACCATGCGCCGCCTGCGGTTTCAGGATTGTTGGTTTCAAGAAAATTTCGAAATCTTGACTCTCCATGGATGTCACTCACAGAATCGGCTCTAACTGGTCAGACCGTGAAACAGCGTAAAAGTGTTATTAATGCATCATACTACGCACAGATTTATTTCGTCGTTTGCTAAAGACTATGAAGAATTTCTTGCCACATCACAGTAACCATTATCAAGAGGAACAACGGGCATCAAAGGAGGGACACCCGTGGCTGAAGACGATGATAGAAAGCTTTCATTAACACTTGGTGGAGGAGAATCCGTAAGTCGTTTTAGGAAAGCAGTGAAGGGTGTCTTGAAGAAACCTAATGATGTTGTTAACAAAATGTTGGGTAATCTCACGAGTATTCAGGCATGCAAGGATGCGGCTTTGACTGGTGATGATGACCTTAGATTGCTTGCAGTCTGCAGACTTGGTGAGTTTGGTGCTGAAGCTTTTGAAGCCATCGAGATCTCACTTGTTGATGATAACCCACTAGTTCGAACAGTGGCAGCTGGAATGTTAGCTTACACTGAAGATCAAGAAGCTATAGAAATTTTGAAACCTTATCTCTCTGATAATAATGAAACTGTAAGGGATACAATTCAATACTCACTGAACTGGTTGGAAGAGAATGCCACAGAGAAGGAACATGGGACCAAAATTCCTGACAAGTGGGAAGATGCAGCTGATGTTCTTCTCAGTACTGATTCAATTCCATTAAAAACTGAAGAAGATGTGGAGGTTATTAGCACCTACACTGCGTTTCCAGAGAGTCTTGAGTTAGGGATGACAGTTGAAAACAATACTCTGGAAACAATCTATGAGGTTTCCATCAAGATTTTGTTGTATCCAAACGAGAGCCTCATGCCTATTGATCCACTGAGTCAACTCATCAAGTCAATAGAACCAGGGAGTATTGAAGCACTGATTTTCGGATTCAAAGTCATCAATGAGGTAGTGGAAGGAGAGTTTGTAAGCTCAGTCCAATTCATCAATGAAAAAGGGGAGGATGTCGCTGCAATATCGGGAAACATTTTCGTGAGGTCCTTGTTCGAACAGATTATTCCTCTAGAAGCAACTACTGAAGATCTATTAAGTCTGAAATCTGAGATGAAAGAATGGAATAGAGAACACTCTCTTGAGATTGAAGGAAAGGCTCTTTTCAAGACCGTGAACAAACTCTTTCAAACGTGGAACCTTCACGTAGTCCAGTCAGAGAAGATACAGAGGGATGGAGTGTTCATGGGTGTAGTTTCGGGGATGGGAGAAGGGAGAATCCATGGAAACAAGTTATCAGTAACCCTTACTGTTGTTGGAAAACTTGATGACAATCTATCGAAGATTAGAATTGATGTTCTTTGCGAAAATCAAGAAGTCCTTCATACAATAGCGAGTGTTCTCTTTGAAACCATCCAACGAGAACTTGGTGTCATTGAAATCGATTGATATCTATGCCAGTCCGCCTGCTTCAAGTATCTTGATTGCTAATTCTAAGAAAGAAGCTTCGACGTTCAATCCAGTTTTTGCAGATGTTTCGAGAAAGGATGTATGCACACCATTCTTAGCGATTTCTGAGGCTAGCTTCTGACCCTCTTCTGTCGTTACAAGGGTCTGCTGCATTACTGGATTATCCTTGAACTGGTCTCGAAGATCCGTCTTGTTTCCTATGACAACAATTGGTATCTTCTTGCCTGCATTGGTCCAGCACTCTTCGACCCAGTTCATGAGGTTCTCAAAGGATTTCCTCTCAACTGTGGAATAGACTCCTAGAGCTCCCTGAGCACCTTTGTAGAAAGTTGACCGCACACTCTTGAAGTGCTCCTGACCTGCAAGATCCCATATTTGTATACTAACGTCGTGACCGCCCTCGAGTTGCATCTTCTTGACAGCGAAGTCTGCGCCGATGGTAATCATATAGTTAGCCCTAAAACCTTCTCCCATGTAGGTTCTTCGGAGACTGGTCTTACCGACGCTTCCATCTCCCATCAATACAACCTTGAACAACGCAGTGACCATGATTTGTCACCTGTATGGTGATATGTCTAGAGGACACTAGCGCCGTATTTGATATTTCCGCTATTTGAGTCTATGCCGATTGAATAACAGGCTTTACTTTCGGGAGACTGTCCCCCTCATACTCATACATTTGGACAGACTAAGGAGTTCCACAAAACCCACAACAAGTGGTGGTATAACATACTGGCCCGACAATCCATAGACCGTCTTTGGATCAGAGGGTAACGCCATTAAGAGGGTGAAGACCGTGGGACGAACAGTCCGCACTTATAGAGATGCAATTAGGATTGAAGAAACTCGGTGGAAAGAATTCAGGCGCACTCTCAGACCGACTCAGAGAGACCAGTTCGACCGCATATTTGACTATGCAAGAGGCTTTGCAGACGCAGGTACTATGATGGTGACACCTCGTGTCATAGAGGTGGTTCTGCTATCCGCAATCCTTGAGATGCTTGGTGAGATTGACAAAATCAAAGCGAGGGTTCAGGTCTTAGAAGAGAAGATTGAGGAGAAAGCCCCTGATGAAGAAGACTGGATGGCTCCTGGACTGTAGTGTGGACCAGGAGAAACAAGCACTGACTCTCTGGATAAAGAGTGATGGGAGGACGAGAGGTTACACCTATCGTGGGTTCAATCCCTCTGTGTTTGTCAGCACAGATTTGATCAAGAGCAGGGACTGGAGCGAAACGGACATCCTACGTGCAGTCAGTGAACATCCAAAGGTAGTGGACACTGAGATTGTGTCCAAGTATGCCAGTGTCTATGATGACGAGATGACACCAGTCCTTCAGGTATCCACCACACCAGATGCGCTACGAGAAGTAGCAGAAGACCTAGAGAAACTACCTGGAGCCACTGTGTTTCATGCAGACATTGATCCAGTTCAGCAGTTCTTCATAGACAGGACCATGTTTGCCTTTGGACGTATCGAAATCGATCTAGGAAAAGAAGATGAGATTGTTAAGATCACCTTTCTTGATGATCGTGAGAATCCCGAGTACGACATTCCCGAACTTGAAGAAATAGGCTTCGAGGTGTTTGTTGATACAGACCAGATATTTCCCAAGATGGAAGACCGGATACACCACATCGAGATCTACTATAGGGGGAGGACAATTCACATTGAAGATCAGAGTGAGAGAATAATCCTCCAACGTTTTCAGAGTGCGATAGACAGGATAGACCCTGATGTAATCAATACTGCAAGGGGAGATGAGAGTCTCTTCAGGTATCTCAGTCTACGTGCAAGGGTCAATGCGATGGACCTGATACTCTCTAGGGACGGGTCACCGTTGAAAGTTGTTCACAGAGAAGCGCAGTCATTCTGGCAGTACAATCGTATTGTGTTCAGGTCCGGAACGCAGGTCACACTGAATGGAAGAGTTCACATAGACCGAGGAAAGACGGGTATGCATTTCTTCTCTCCGACAGGACTGGAAGGAGTTGTGGAGAGCTGCCGACTCGCCCTAGGTCGTCCACAGAGGGTCTCACGAATGACAATCGGAGGTGTGAATGCAGCTGTTCAGTTCTACAAAGCATACAAAATGGACATCCTGATACCTCCAGTGAAACGAAATCCTGAGTTTCTCAAGTCTATTAATGAACTGACAGCCATTGACAGAGGAGGTCTAATTCTTCAGCCAAGACCTGACATCTACGAGAACGTGGCAGAATGCGATTTCTCGTCCATGTATCCAACATTGATGGTCAAGCAGAACATCAGTCCAGAAACAATCTGTACCCTGACAAGCTGTCCCTATGATTACAAGCACTGCATCGAGATTCCTCAGCAGAGTTTCAGAATCTGCACTCGCAAGAGGGGAATAGTATCAGAGTCACTAGAGTTACTGGTCGAACGCCGTACTGCCTTCAAGAAACTGATAGAAGGAGGAAGAGATGCCAAAAAGTATGAGCATATACAGAATACTCTGAAGGGAGTGCTGGTTTCGTGTTTTGGGTATCTCGGATTCAAGAATGCAAAGTTTGGGAGAGTGGAAGCTCATACTGCTGTCACTGCTCTATCAAGAGAGGTCATGCTCAAGACTCAAGAGATTGCAGAATCAATGAATCTTGAGATGATACATGGTATTGTAGACTCCGTCTGGCTGAAGGGAGAGATCGATCATGAGAACATTACGGAATTCTGCAGGCAGGTGACTAAAGAGGCGGACATAAAGATGTCACCCAAAGGAGTCTACAGATGGATGGTCATTCCATCCTCACGACTGCACCCCTCAGTTGCGCCACTGAACAGATATTATGGAGTCTATAAGAATGGAGGAATAAAGACACGTGGGATTGAAACCAGACGGCGTGATACATGTCTCTATGTAGGTGATTGCCAGAAAGAGATAATCAAGACCCTTGCACGAGGCTATGACAAAGCAGGATTTCTTAGACAGATACCTGCGGCAAGAGCTGTTTGTCAGGAGTACATAGGCAGACTTCATGATGATGATGTCGACCTCAGAGACCTCATTCTCAATTCAACACTCACAAGAGACCCTCATGCATATCGTGCCACATCAAGAGCTGCAGTGGTAGCTCAGCAGCTAGTCAAGGCCGGGAGAGAACTACACGCGGGACAAAAGGTCCGCTATATCATGACTAGCGCAGACTCAGACAACCCACTGCGGAGAGTGTGTGCACTGGAGCTTTTTGATAAATCAACCAGATACGACCCTGATGCATACGCCAAACTCTGTCAACGGGCTTTTGAGAATCTCATACCTGCACAATACCTAGATTCAACAGAGGATTTTGATTCGGAGCAGACAATTCTTGTTCCGAACTCGTAGGCTATTCAGTTACTGCATGAGCTTGAAGGGCAATCCGTGGTCGCAATTCACGAACTGGAATTCCAGTTTCTTTTGATACACGAAATACATCTTCAGCCTCTGGTTTAATATTCAGAATACTCCCGTCTGCACTACGAGAAACCTTAACCCGGACCATGAAATCTTTCCCATCAATCTCAAGACTACAGACAATGCTTTCACGTATGGCCTTAAGCCGCTGCCAAGTTGTATATCGAATACCGGTGGTTCCAAGAGTTTTGATCAGGACATCAGCGATGCCCTTTAAACCAACTTTTGGTGCGATGACTTTGATAACGTGACATGGACGATTCTTCTTCCCAATGGCTGGAATAATTGTCACATCATAAGCAAGTCCTTCGTCAAGAAGGGCATCAAAGAGTGTACCAAGAGTTTCTCCATCAACATCATCTACAGTAGTTTCAATGACAATAACATCATCTTCATTCCATGCATCTTGTACTTCTGAAATCTCTTCAGTTTTCGATTTGCTGGCTTTGGTAGCTTTAGTAGATTTGGACTTTGCAGGTTTTACCTCAGCTACAGCAGGAGTTTGCTCCTCTGGAACCATTGTTTCTCCAATGATTATTGATAGCATGTTTGATAACTTGCCCAAGTCACGAGTACCAAAACCAAACCCTTGGTTTTGAGCAACAAAGTCTTCATGGGATTCTACGAATTTATCAGCTATTGAAATCAGTATTGCAGCTCCTGTAGGTGTGAGAACCTCTGTTTTTGCGTCTCCATTGTGATACGGGACTTTATGAGCGGAAAGCATCTCAGCTACTGCTGGCACTGGAACCTCAAATTCCCCATGTTCAGTTTCAACAGTACCACTGCCTACAGCTACCTTGGTAGCAAGAATCTCAGCTGATCCAAGCAGACCTGTTTTTTCAAGAAGATATGCAGTTCCTACAAGATCGAGTACAGTGTCAACGGAGCCAGTTTCATGGAGATGTAGTTCATCGATGGGTTTGTCATGTGCTTTGCTTTCAGCTTCAAGTATAACATCCAGACCTTTCAACGCAATTTTCTTCCCTTCAGGAGATAACTCAACCTCTTCAGAAACAGCCTCAATTACTTCTCTAAGTGAGGACGGGCTCATTCGTATACCGGGATTTCGTGTGATTTGCAATTGACGCCCAGTTGTTCCTCCATGGGAATGAGAAACTACATTCAATCTAAAAGATGGATCGTAAATCAAAAGACTAGCAGCAACTGGAAGAAGTACATTATCTTCGCCAATTAGATCAATAAGTGCAGCAAGAAACATGTCTCCTGCAGCTCCAGCGGTTGCTACATCTATTAGTATTGTCTTCTTCGTCAACGATAAGGTCTCCTTGAAATGTTGTTTCCCCTAGAGAATTGGCATCGCGTCAGTTTTTCTTTCTTTCGTGATTGTCATCAACTCGTTAGAGTCGAACTAAATAAGATTGTCAGCTCTTGTTTTTAAAATTCTAATTCGTAGAGCCTCACTTTGACGAAGATTTTCTCCATTGGTCGAATATCGCCATATACATGCATTCTGCAGGAGGAATCCACATTTCAGATGAATCAAAGGATTGATCAACAAACTCAACAGGTGCATTCCTGATTATTGCCAAGGGAATTGACTCATTGGATTCGCCCATCACTGCAGTACATGCAGAAGCAAGATTGTCAGCTATTGCTCTTCTAGTTATTCGCAATTCATTCCCAAAGAGATCAGCCCTTCCTCTATCATCAGCAACTGGACGAAAGCCAGCTACGCCAAGTGCCATTCCCACATTACCTAGTCTGAGCGGCTGAGTACGACTATCAATCACCAGAACTCCAATTGTCTTTCCAAGCCTCTCTTTTACTTCACTTCTAATTCGCATAGCACTGGCACGAGAATCCTTTGGCAAGAGGGAAGCGTGTCTTGGGGGAACATTTGACTTATCAACACCTGCGTTCGCCATCAATGTGTTGTTCTTGATTGTCAGGAGAACGTGAGGAATTCCACCTAGAATCTCATCAGCTTCTCTCAAAACCAATTCAGCAACCTCAGGCACCATCTCATACTTTTTTGCTAACTCTCTTGCCTTGTCGGAAACATCAACTGTTGAGAGTTTCACAATTCGACCTTCCGTTGTACCAAGAGGGGTTTCTGCTACAGCAAGGATGTCATTGTCCTCAAGCTCAAGTCCAGCATGTTTCATACTTTCAAGGAGTACATCTAAGATATCATCTTGTTCCGTGATGATTCTGGTCTTGATTGGATACACATGCATAAAACTACCCATCAAGAGCTTTGGAGACCTGAAGATAAAGTCATCCACGACTCGATTTCTGTAATTTCATTCTCTCAGGCATGATGCATCGATCGCCCTTTCGTCCACCCATCGGGCAATTTGTTGTACCCAAGGAGTTCATACATCTTGCAGCGACTGCTGCACCCATTGCAAGCCCATCTTCAACAAATAGGAGGTCATGCTTTGTAGACCAAGGAGTACCGTCAGCTAAACGAAGGTTCTCAGCGATGAGTCTAGGTTTCTGACCGGTGGTGATAGCTCGTCCAGTTAGACCCAGGGATGTGTTCTCCCGGATCAATCCTTCTGACTCAACAAGTGATAGAATACGTTGAACAATTCTTGACTGTATAACATCAATAAAGGAAATTAGCTGGTCAACGCCTCCTGAGTCCGTAATCATTTGACCCAAATTTGTAAGTTCATCTAATCTAGAACCATTAATTCCAGCATCCACACCTATCAAGACAGTTCCAGATTCTTCTGCGGCTAATGCATTAACCGGGACTGTACCAAACCGCTCCTCAGAGGGATGAACTTTGGACACTCTTATAATACTATGAGCCTGTTCCTCCCAAGCTGAGTCGATTATCAATCTCTGAGGTTTATTTGAAGATGGAATATCGAGGACACAACCAGTCTTCATGTCAACCAAACCTGAACCACGTGCAAGAGCATCGGGTATTGCTCCTGCAAGACCAGCAAATGAACCAACAGTTTTTGCATATGGGAAACCAGAATCCGTGACACGACCAGCCAGAGTAGTTCCGAAATCTAGAGTCATGATAGGATTTCGAAAATCAATATCCGTACTCTTAGCGGCACCCTTGAGTCCAGCACTCACAAGCTCTCCTTCCATTTCATTTGCAACTATCTCAGTATTTGACGGAGGAAGAGAACTTGCGACAGCTCCATCAAAGTAGACTTTCCTAAGCCAGGTATATTCTTGAATATCTGAAGGAAGATTTTCAGCAGAAATTGAAGCTGTCATTTTTCTAGGTGGGATTCCTGCAGCAAGACAACCATCAGCCAGAGCCTGGACAATCGTGCCAACCTCTGATGGACTAGCAAAACTTGCTGTAACTCCAGTCGAGCGAACCACAAAGTGAAGGTCGCGTTCTAGGTCAAGTCGTGCTCTCTTGACTGTGGTCATCAGAATATCAGATACAAATTCTGAAACTGATTCCCGTGTCAGATCGACTCCGAAAACAGTTCTTCCAAAAACCGTCTCAGCTTTTCCTGGAGAGCGAACATCTCTTGTCATCCGAACTTCTTTTTCTATCTCAAATATCTCTGCAGTCTTCAGATTTGTAGAAACCAGTACACACTTTGTTGTTGTATTTCCAAGTTCTACTGAAGCGACAGTATAGAAAGGACCTTTACGTAAGGATGAAACTCCAATGGACCTTGGTTTCACGACTCTGTCCTTTCTCATAACAGTAACTCCTTGTCATAGAAGTTTCTTGAAGGGATGTTCTGTAGGAGGTTCTAGACCAAATTCAAGATTCGATGATTCTGCAGCAAATACATCGCACATGGCAACTACAGGAAACACGCGCTCTGCATTCTCAATAGGACCATAGAGTACAAAATCAGCTCCCATCATTTGGACTATTAGATTTGATGCAACATCAGCAGTTCGAAAGCCTTCAGGATTTACTTTCTTATGCTTCCTCAACCAAGACCAAGATGAAGGAGCATTATGTACACCAGAACCAGTTGGATAGCCATAGACAGTCTTAGATACAAACGTAAATGCAGCAGCTGAACCAGCTCCAGCACCCATGGCAGTAACAGCAGTATCAATCAGTGGCTTAGTAATGCCTAGGTCACTGCTTAGAGGTAGAAGTCCTTTGTCGAGATCAAGTGCACCTTCATCTAAAACCTTCCTTCGACCCGCAATCGATGGATCTTGGGGATTGAATGCTAAGATAATGGCACATTCGTGTTGGATATCTCGTAGTGAGTCTATCTCTTCATTTGTGGCAGAAACATTGATTGAGTTGTAGATTGCACGATCCAAGAGACCTACTTCCTCGGAATGTTTCAAACCTGCTACTCGAACCATTGGTTCTGTAGAATCAATGAGAAAAGGTGCTGATGTTAAGTCACAGACAAAATCGAGGTACTTTATCATTGCACTTTCAGTTTCAGAAAAAACCTGAACAAGAGCAGGATTTCCAGTTAATTCAGACATTTCATCTTGTTTTTGTATCAGAGCGGATGCTACATCTTTGTCAAAGGTTCCACGTTTGGTGTCATTGACAATTTTATGACCCCCATAGAATATTGTACCTGCTAGTACAGTCGAGGTTTCGCCTGGGTTGCCACCGATTCTTACTCCACCAATATTGTGGATTATCTGCTCTTTCTCAAAAACAAACAATTTCCTAGACCTCCCTAGCAAATAGTATAGTTCCGGATTCCTCATCTTGGACTTCAATGACTGCGATTGATGGATGTTCTGATACTATGGCATGTGTCTGCTGAGCAGTGACAAGTGAGTTCGAAGAATCGAATATCACGCCAAATTCTGGCAGCAGCATCACATCACCGCTAATTGGTGGTTTACGTGTAGACTTTGCAGTCACCTTGAATTCAATCCACATCGCACCACCAGAATATTCTCCAGGGTCATTAGATTGAAGTTCTTCTACTTTAGCCGCAATGATTGTTGAGTCGTTTTTGTTTATCATTTCAACTAGCTCTACTTGGTCTCTGAATTGGTCAATTCCCTCGATTGGCACATTCTCTATGTAGGGTATAGCACCTTCCGCATCGATTATCTTTCGTGTTTCTCGATTGACACCGTTGTGATAAAGGGCTCTAAGAGACCTTCCAGTCAAATGCCCGGGAACCTCAGGTCCTGCGAGAATTAGATATCGAATGTTCGGATTAGAGATGATATTAATAATGACACGTTCTATTCCTATATTCTCAGTCTTACAGGTACCAATTATTGCATAATCTGCATCAACTTCGATTTTCTTTCCAAGGGTACATACTGCCACACATTTGGTTGGATCCTTGACATCAAAATCACCAGGGACAGGAGGCCAATCTTGTTCTAGATTCAAACAATAATCCCTCCTATTCAAAAGATGGCGGGTCGAAAATAACCCGGTCTAGATCAAGTGCACTATTTGCTTCTGCAACAGCTGATGCTATAGCATTTGCAATGAGTGCAACAGATGCAAAGATCTCCTTTGAGTGAAGCAAAGACCCAAACATGATGGCATCTGTCGCAAACAACTGTGCAGCTACAGTAGCAGCAACGATGGTTGCTATCTGAGTCGATGTATCATCAAGTCCCTTCTGTCTGATGAACCTCCAGGCAGATGGTGCGTTGTGAGGAGCAAGACATGTGGGAAGACCTAGTTCAGATTTAACAGCGAGTGTCGTTCGGTGCTCTAGTCCATAGCCAGCCCCAACAGGCATAGTGGCGGGATCTATGATTACCTTTGTTATTCCTAGAGACTCTGAGAGCGTAAGGACATCACGAATAGTGTCCATTCGTTCTGGTAGTGATGTTGCCTTAGGAGACCATCCAAGGATGACAGCCATCTCAATTGAACTTTGTTTCAACCTCTCCTTTTCTTCGTCCTTCATTGAGAGATTTATTGAATTGTAAATGGCACGATTGACCAAACCTGTTTCTTCGCAGTATTCAATTGCTCGAAAACGAGCATCAGAGTTTGTCGATTCGAACATGAAAGGTCCTTCAAAGTTTTCAGCAAGCCAGGAGAGGTGTTTTTCCATAGCTTTAGGAGTTCTACCAAAAGCTTGAATCACAAG
>JBHLRQ010000037.1:0-24890 GCA_048882385.1 Candidatus Thorarchaeota archaeon
ATTCAGTTCTCGAAATGTCATACCTCTATCAGCTCCAATTGCAACATATTCAATGGGCGGATTATTCGCCACATCCAGCCCACGTGCAACGAAATCCTCTTGTGCACCTCCTTCTCCAATTACAAAACAACGAGCTCCAGGAGACCTGTTGCTGATGTAGGCTGCTGCTGCTGCTCCTGCGGTGAATACATTCTTCAAAGGAACGATGAATCCAGCAGCTTGCAGAGATTGATTTACTTGACGTGATGAAAGGCGACCTACATTTGTAAGAATAGCAAGTTCAACACCTTTTTTCTCAAGTGCCTCCCAAAGAGCCTTTGCGTCAGTGAATGGTATAGGATGATCTACATCTTGGATTAGCGTATTATCAACATCAAAAATCCAAAGCTTCTTTTCACCTAGATTCATCATCTTCAACTTCCTGCATCCGCAGGTGTGTTTTCAATAAGAAAAAATTACCTACTCCTTGTGGAGTAGTGGTATAATACAGATGAAACAGAAGGATTTCTTTCCTTCAGTGTTGTCATATCCGTGAGGGAGATTTGATTCAACGAAGACCACATCATCCTTCTTTGCTACTGCACCTTCTTCAGCACCAAGAACTTTGGCCTCACCATCCAGTACGAAAATTTCGTGCTCCTCCTCATGAGAATGAAGTGGAATTATGCCACCAGGTTTGATTTCGAAACGACGCATCGCATAGGTTTTCGCTCCTGTGTTGCGTCCTATGAGCCAGCGTACAAACACATTCTTACTTCCAGCAAAGTCTACAGGGGTTTCCTCACGTTCCTTGTAATTGATGACATACATATTGAGCTCATACCTCTTTCAGCGTCTTAGATTAAGCAGTACAAAACTCTGTGGAATATTAGTATTCGGTTATGCACATCTACAATGAGAAATGGATACACAAACAACACAGAAAGCTTAATCTTCAGTTCCATTGATGTGCAGCTATTAAGTGCCTTCTAAGGCGCCTTTCATATCAAGGGGAATCACAATGAGTGAAGAAGACACATACGTTAGAGCCAAGCTTACGGAAATTAATGGTGCAATTGAGAGACTCACTCAGATGCTGAACAGGATGATAGATGTTATTTCAAAAATCACCGAGGTCCAAGAGAATACTTCAGAACTTACTCTCGCAGTCAATGCTAATACAGAGAGACTAGATGAGATGATGGAGAGTATCAAGAATATAGAGAGCAAAGCTGGGGTATCTGTTGCAGTTGCGCCGCCAGTAGCGGGGATGGCTGAAAAAGGTGCAGTTTCCTCACTCCAGTCGGTATTAGACACACTTGAAACGCAAGTCAGAGAAGGTGTCATAGCAAGTGATCTTGCGCAAAAAATCAATGAATCTGCAGGAATACTAGAAAGCAGTGGTGTTCCTAGTGGAGTTATTGTAAAAATGCAAAGATGGACACGAATACTTCGCACTTATGGTAGAGTTGATACCATAAATCCTACAGATATTGGCAAACTCCGGGCGGACATCAAAGCATGGAGTAAAGAAATATCAAAAATGAGATAATGCGCATTTGGATATGGTGCATATGCTCGTTTGGGATGACTTATACACCAACACCTAAGTATTATATGCATAATACATTTCGCGCGCTAGGAAAGTACCGGAATGAAATTCAGTAAACATTTAATAATCAAAGATAATGACCCATATTAGGCTTCAGCCGGGAAATTTGAGGTGCACAAATATGACAATTCCAGATGATTGGGAAACTCGAGTTCAAGAAGTGATTGAAGGATTTCCAGATCCCTACAAAAGAGAAATACTCGAGCTCTATGTCGAATGGATTGAAACACAGCCTGAGCAACCATTATACGAAAGTTGGAAGGAGTATTCCTCCAAAATTGATGACCAAGAAGCCCTTTATACCGAACGTAGAATTTACCTGAGGAAGATTACGAACGAACTGAGAAATATGGAGATACCATTAAAACGATGGCAGAAAGTTGCCAAAGCACTAGCAGCTGTGGCCAGTGTTTTCTTAGTTATTTTCCTTGCAATATCTAGGGCTATGAGGGTGACAGAATAGAATTACTAGAAACACACTCGTTGTTAGAGAGCAGGTCACTTATATTATCCAGAAGAAGATATTTTGTTGGGAAAAATGGAGAGATTACTTGAATCTATTCCTGAAAAAATGGAAGAACTGCTGGTTGAGGCTACCAAACTAGTAAGGAAGTCAAAGAAAGTTTACGCTTTTTCACACATCGATGCTGATGGAATTTCAGCTCTAGCTATAATCACTTTGATGCTTGATCGAGAAGGCAAAGAATACGAATGGAAAAACATCCACCAAATAAACTCGGAATCGATTCTTCATATTGAGGATGAGGTACGTGCTTACAAACCTGACCTGGTTATTTTTAGTGATTTCGGAACTGGACAAATTGAACTTGTGAAAAATCACATTGTGGATATAGAAGGATTGAACTCTGTAATTATACTTGACCATCACCTTCCAACAAATGATGAAATTCAGACTGAAACAGATAATTCAACAAACTCGCTAATTGAGATTAATCCAAGTCAACATGGGTTGAGTGGAAGCTACGATCTTTCCGGAGCAGGAACAGCTTTCCTCTTGGCATATTTTGTTTCACATAGCAATATCGACCTATCAGAGCTAGCAATCGTAGGAGCATCTGGAGACTTGCAGGACTACTATGGACAGGGTTTCGTTGGGCTGAACAAAGTGATTGTTGAGATGGGAGAAGATGCAGGATTTCTCACTGTCACAAGGGACCTCACATTCTTTGGGATTCATACTAGACCACTTCCATACCTCTTGCAATATGCAACAGACCCCTATCTCCCGGGACTTACAGGAGCGGAGGAAGCATGTTATGCGTTCCTTCAGGAACGTGACATCGACATGAAATCTAACGATGAATGGAGGACATGGGTGGATCTGGAAGCAGACGAGAAACAACAGATCATTCAAGGGATAATCCAAATCGTGCTAGCAAATTACGATGATCCTAGAATAGCTCAGGGTATAATCGGAGATGTAGTAATTCTCTCCAGTAGACCGCCAAAAACGGAAATGCGTAGTGCAAAGGAGTTTTCGACACTACTGAATGCATGCGGGCGAAATAAGCGTCCTGAAGTGGGAGTACGTGTTTGTATGAGAGATCCTGATGCTTTCGCTGAAGGACGAAATCTCCTGCAACAGCATAGAGCAAATCTTGCTTCGGCTCTAAGAAGATTGGAAACTGACGGTTATGAGGAGAGACCGGGAATGTATATTGTAAATGATCCGGAAACGCCGGATACGATTATTGGAATAGTAATCGGAATGGCTCAAGGGTCAATGATTATTCCAATCGACAGGCCTGTCATCGGAATTAGTACAAATACATCTGAAGAGAGTCCACTTGTGAAACTCTCTGGACGTGCTCACAAGTCGCTAATTGAGAGAGGAGTCAATCTCAAAGAAGTCTTTGTAGAAGTTGCAGAACAACTCAATATCAGTTATGACATGCTTGTTGCAGAGGCTGGAGGACATCCAATGGCAGCTGGTGCTTTTATTCAGAAAGCACAGCTCGACGAGTTCCTAGATCTAATATCATCCAAACTCGCAAAGAGTCTGGGTAATGTTTAGGGGAAAAAAGATCGTTGGGGGCTTAATAGCCCCCGGATTCACTATTGAGAACTTAATAGTCCTCAGACGTTAATGATGCTCCAATAATGCCGGGTATAAACAGTAGACCAAATCCAACTCCTAGGTCTATGACCATGTTTCGGGCAAGGTTGAACATAGCCTCAAGATTGGTTGGGTCTCCTGACCAGGTCAAAATGTAAAATCCAAGGAAGAAGAGAACCATTGTGATGATGGATACAAACAACATCCGGACACCGCTCTTGGAAATCAGCCCAGCAATAAAACCAGCAACACCAAGCGCAACTAGCGGGGAGTAAATTGGAACTGCTGCAGTAGCTGCTGTGTATGGGAATAACAATACTCCAAAGAGGGTTGCTCCAAGGAGCATAAGGTTATTCGTAATATCTCCGCTACCGATAATTGATTGGATTGCTGTTAAGTCGAGGCCAAGTATTTGAAAGGCACCGATAATGACAGCAGTCACTAACGCGATAATTAAAGCAATAATTGTTCTGAACATTGTATACATACGTCCTTTGGTCAGAAAATTCTCCGTTATGTCATCCAGTGTGAATCTTAGTCTTTTATATTTCTTGGCAATTTCTCAGTGATACAAAAAATGTCTAAACACTTTGGAAATCAGACATGATTGTTAGAATTTGGTCTTTCACGGATAGAATCAGTTTTACTATACGTGGACTGGCCATATCATGTGGTAGGTCATTTGGGTGAAACCATCCGACCTCAGCTTCTGGTGTTTCTGGGATAGTGGTTTCTGTTTGTGCTTTGGCAAGATAGTGGTTTAATAGATAATGGTATTCTATTTTCCCTGATTCATCTGGAGTGATCAAATCAGCGGTGTTGACAAGATCAATAATCTTGCACTCGACTCCAGTTTCTTCGAGAACTTCTCGAATAACAGATTCTTCCTGAGTTTCTCCAATCTCAACACCTCCGCCAGGAATGCTCCATAAACCCTTTCCAGGATCCTTGTCTCGTCTTACAAGCAGCACTCCTTTTGAACCAACAACTATTGCTCCGACACCAGGGATGGGGAACTTGGGATATCTTCTTTCATTCATCATGTCACTGCTAGACTTGACGGCATGATAATTGTTGTCCCACATTCTTGACAAGGACGGTCCTGGTAAACATCAAAGCCTGTAGTTGCATTATATGGTAGTCTGACTTCCTTGTCACAGCAAGGACATTGGATTTTCACGTACCCGCGAAGCTCGAAAACCATTCTCCATGCGTTTCGAGCGGATTCTAGTCTACCAAGACGATCATATTCGACAGCAAGTAGAACCCATGGTGCTGCAGCTCCTTCATCAGCTCTAGTCCACCGAATTAAACAATCAATATACTCATCACTCATGTCCAGAAGCGAATACAATCCACATAGACCTCTCCATGATTCAGGGTCTCTACCCAATTCAGCCTCTGCTCTTGCCAAGTATAGACTACTTTTTTCTTCATCGCCTAATAGATGTGATAGATATGATAACCTGGACAACGCTTCAATATTATTTGGATCTTGATCAAGAACCTGATGGAAACAAGATATGGCACCATCATACTCGCTTGATTGTAAACGTAATTCCCCTAAAAGAATCTGAGAGCGATAGTCTGTCGAATCAACTATGTTTGCACGTCCTACAAAAGGTGATGCTTCATATGATCTCTTTTGAATTAGCAAGAGATATGCGTAGTTCGAAATCGCAGCCATCAGCTCAGGATTCAAACGATGAACTTTGCCCCATTCATCTGTCGCAGCTGTGAAGTCACCCAGTCTATATAATGTCAGGGCATAAAGACCCCGGATTCCAATATCCTCTGGAAACTTCTCCAAAGCAAGTTGAAGGTGATCCAAGGCATCTCTGTACTGACCATTCCGATACATGATTCTACCAAGGTCAAGCCATACTTCAGGCTCTGAAGAGTCAAGCCGAAATGCCTCACGAAGTCTGTCTTCTGCATTTGACATTTTACCAAGTGCCCACAGAGCACGTCCCAAAAAGAGTTCGACAACGTAGTGTTGTTCTACAAGCTCTTCAGCCTGTTCAAGAACAACCACAGCTTTTTCTGGAATCTCCGCCTGAACATATGCCATTCCAAGACATACTAATGCATCAACATCTTCGTCATCATTCTCTACAACTGGTTCAAGGAGGGCTATCGCATCTAGTGGGCGACCCTCTTCAAGAGCCCGCATTGCAGAATCGATGACATCTTCAGACACGTCAAATCCAGCCTAAGTTCGTGAACGCTGGCTCACATTTGTATTATAAGTAAGATTCGTTATGACAAAATTGATGACAGGACGAGAATATGCAACACCCTTTTCGATGCTTCATGCAGCATTGTTACTTGGACAGAAGACAAGACTTACTAAATTCAATAATGCTATTCGTGAGATTGTGAAAACCAACGATTATATCGTGGATATCGGCACAGGCTCTGGAGTTTTGGCAATAATGGCAGCCAAGGCTGGCGCAGGGAAAGTGACTGCTATCGACATAAACAGTGAGTCTTTGGATTATGCAAGGCAAGCTGCTGAACTTAATGGGGTAATTGACAAAATCGATTTTATTGAAGAACACTTCTCGGATTTTTTTCCAGATGCGAAAGCTGATGTAGTAATTTGTGAGATGCTGTCATCAATCCTATTAGTTGAACAGCAGGTTCCAGCTAGCTATCATGCTGTTGAGAATATCTTGAAGCCAGATGGTATTATCATTCCTCAAAATGCAACGATTTACGTTGTCCCTGTTGAGAGTCAAGTGATGTTTGATCGATTTTCCATGGAAAAACTCCAATTTCCTCGTGTTGTTCAAACTATGAGTCATGGTTCATCAAGAGACCTTGCAGACATCCAGGTCCTTGCAAGAATAGATTTCACAAAACTTACAGATAATTATGCAATTGATGAAACACTTACATTCCGAATCATCAGTGATGGAGAAATTCATGGTCTTGCTGGCCTTTTTGAATCGGAACTATATAGAAATATCAAATTAGACATGGTGGATGGATGGAAGCAACTCTTCATTCCATTTTCCAATCCAATCAAAGTAAAGGTTGAAGGTGAATTCAGTGTTCGAATAGCATATACTCCAGGTCAGTTTAACTCACTTGTTGTTGAACCATTTTAATATCAGCCAGATGCTTTTCTTGTCATTAATTGAGACCTGTCCAGTTCAAAGACTACTGGGTTTTTGGGGTCAGGACATGCGTGGAGCTCCTTACAATGATCTTCGGACCAAGGGAAGTATGCGTTGTGCATCATTGCATAAACAACTGGAAGCATAGTGAACAATGCATTGATGCATATATCATCCTTAGTTCCAAAGTGATTGAACTCAACAACATCGCCTACCTTGTGTCCGATGGGACAGTGCCCCTTTTGACTTACAACTCTGGCGATTATTTTTCGTGGTTCTTTTCCAACACATTTGTCTTCATTTGACATGGTGGGTCAAACCTCATCAGGAAACTCTGCCTATTACTGTTCCTGAAAATAGAAATGGTATAGGGACATACTTTTATCATAGTCCGCAAAATCGTGACCTCGGTGGCTGATTATATTGGAATTGAAAGGTCCATTATGCTACGTGCTTGATTTTGATGACATCTACAACTATGCATATCAGACTGCAGAGAAGGTGAAGGAATCTGGATGGAAGCCTGATGCGATTGTAGGAATTGCTAGAGGTGGATGGGTTCATGCGAGAATTGCCTGTGACCTTCTAGGAATCAAAGATTTGTATAGTGTCAAAATAGACCACTGGGGAGTCACAGCAACAAAAGATGGCAAGGCTAAGTTGACTATTCCATTGACTGGAGATGTCAAAGGGAAAAGGGTTCTTGTTGTGGATGACATCACTGACACTGGAGAAAGTCTTACTATGGCTGTCAACCATGTCAAAGATTGTGGACCAGCTGATGTGAAAAGTGCAACTCTTATGCACATAGCAGGTTCAAAGTTTACTCCAGATTATTATGGCGTGGAAGTTGCTTGGGCTTGGGAAATATGGCCTTGGAATTTCTATGAAGATCTATCATCACTCATCACAAAGATCTTTGAAGGAGAGAAAGTGAATGAGTTCAGTTCAATGGAGCTCAAGAAACATCTGAGAGAGTACAACAACATTGTCCTTTCAGATGATCAATTATCAAAGATTAAAGCGCATATGGGATATCTAGGCAAGATCGAGTACCCCCTCGATAAGGCCTGGAGATTGAAATAGTAAGGAGGAGATAGAATGGCATTCGAAGTGAAATTATCAGTTGTACCAGTTGACAGGAGTCAGTCAGAAGATCTTCAGAAAATTCTCCCTTCTGAAATCGGAATGTTTGGAGGTTCGGGAAATTATGACTCAGATGTGATTGAAAATCCAATTGAGGTCAAAGTCTTCACCCCATATGGCGCACCATCAGACAATTTCATTCTGGGAACTGTGAAGGGACGTACTTTTGCATTTCTTGCTAGACATGGACGTGGACATACAATTGCCCCGCATATGATCAATTATAGAGCTAATATCTGGGGCATGAAAGCCTTGGGGGTAAAAAGAATCATCAGCCCAGCAGCTACAGGCAGTCTTCAACCAGAAAAGGTCAAACTTGGAGAGTTCGTGATAGCAGATCAGATTTTTGACAGAACAATGGGCGTTCGGAAAGATACATTCTTCGAAGAGGGAACAATCGCACATCTACCTTTTGCAGAACCATTTTGTCCAGAGCTGCGGAAGGTTGCCGTTGACACAGCTGCGCAGGTGAAGTACAAAGTTCATGACGGAGGAACATACGTTTGTATCAATGGTCCAAGGTTCTCAACTAGAGCGGAATCGATGTTCTATCACAACCAAGGATGGGAAGTCATTGGGATGACCGCATATCCTGAAGCTGCATTGGCTCGTGAGGCTGGAATCTGTTTTGTAAACATCTCTATGCCAACAGATTATGATGTGCATGCGGAGGAGGTCGTTACTCACGCAATGGTCCTAAAGACAATGTCCGAGAATGTTGAGCGAGTTAGAAAATTGACCTTCGAAATGATAGCCAACATTCCAAAGAAAGCTAGTTGCGACTGCCAGACTGCAATGCAGAATGGTCTCTTCTAATCGTCTGGGTCATCTATAAAGCAACCGAATGAAACTTAGCAGACATCTTGAAATAGAGAATTGGTGAATACACCATGAGACTTGCAGTTGGGCAGATGAATCCACAGATTGATAATCCTGAAGAGAATATATCGCGAGTCAAGAATCTTCTCCAAGAAGCAGCTAGTAATGAGATTGAAGTTCTAGTTCTGCCAGAGCTTTGTAACTCAGGATATGTTTTTGCTAATATAGAGGAAGCAGAAGCTTCAGCGGAAATTATCCCTAAAGGTCCATTGTCATCTGTACTGTTGGAATGGTCGAAGAAAGAACGAATGGTTGTTGCAGGGTTCTGCGAAAAAACTGATGATGGATTGTATAACTCAGCAGGAGTCTTTGCAAATGGCAAACATGTTACTACTTATCGCAAGATCCATCTTTTCTTGAATGAGAAATCATGGTTCATTCCTGGAAGCGATGAACCTCCCGTTGTTGAGTTCAATGGAAATAACTTTGGAGTGATGATCTGTTTCGATTGGATCTTTCCTGAAGTTGCTAGAGTTCTCACACTGAAAGGATCGCAGGTCATCCTACATCCGGCGAATCTTGTACTTCCTTACTGCCAAGATGCTATGGTAACGAGATCAATTGAAAACAATATCTTCACAGCAACAGCAAACCGTATTGGCGTTGAGAGAGAGATTGTATTCTCAGGTCATTCTCAAATTACTAATCCAAAGGGCAAACGACTTGTCACCCTAGATGGAAGAGAGATTGGAATCGCATGGAGTGAAATTGATACCTCACTTGCAGATGACAAGATGATTACCAAACGTAATCACATCATAAATGATCGTCGGGTAGAACTCTATTCAAGACTCACGCAGAACGATTGAGTTTGCTTGGTGCTTTTCCTTTCCACTCGTCAACGGGGTATTTCTCGATATTCTTCTTCATTTTCTGAACAACGGCTTCTGCAGGGTCAATTCCAGCTCTGTCACAGATACGGAGAAGATATACAAGAACATCTGCAATCTCCTCAGTAAGAAGGGATTTGAACTCCTCACTCCTTATCGCAACCTCAACATCCTCGTCTGTCTTCCATTGAAACAGTTCAAGAAGTTCACCCATCTCAATCGATGCTGAAACAGCAAGAGCCGCTGGTTTGTTATATTGCTCCCAGTCTCTCTCACGCACGAACCTTCTGATGAGGTCTATTAGCTCATCTAATGTTGGTTCTCTTTCACCCATCACGGGCACCTGTTTTCATTGTCTGGGTCCGCCAAAGCTCTTTTGAACCATCCAGAGTGTATAGATCGAGAAGACCACTAGCACCATTACAAGACTGATTAGAGGAGTGGCAATCCCTGGAATAATAGACTGGAACGATATCACCCAGCTAATCGAATCGAGGACACCAACGACACCACAAATCAAAACCACGACCAAATTGGTAATGCCAGCCCATCGAAGCCAACCCTTGGCACCTCGTCCCTTTTCCCAAGTTACTATAGAATAAGAAACAGCGACACCACATAGGATGATGAGTAAGTAAACAGCCAGAAGGAAATAGCGATTAGCACCATCCCAAAGGATTGGAGGTGCAAAGACAACAACAAATCCAACCAACATTAGGAAGAATGTGGTAGTTGGCCATGGGTCATCAGCAAATTTGGAGAGTCTACTTGCTTGATCTAAATCATAGCGAGAATCATAGCCTTCATCATCTTCATAATCCTCGTCAGGAAAATCATCCTCTTCTTCCTCCTCTTCCTCTATTTCTTCCTCTTCATAGTCTTCGTCTTCGTCTTCGTAGTCTTCATCTTCGAAGAACGTGTCATCGTCGCTATACATTGGAGTTTCCTCAAGGTTGCAGATGGATTGGAGAGTTAGCGGCACTGTTAAAATCCTTGCGTCTGGCGAAATCTTAGTACATCTGACCGAAGAATGATTAAAACTAGATAAGAATGAAAACATACTATGTCGCAAGATCAACAAACTATAGAACAATTGCTTTCGAAAGCACGTTCTTTTAAACAACAGGGGCAGAACAAGAAAGCAATTGCTGAATATAGAAAAGCGCTTCAAATAACACCTGAGAATCTTGATGCTCTAAACGAAATGGGATTGACACACATCCATATAGGAGAGCAAAATGAAGCGATCATTGCATTTGATCTAGCGATAAGTTTTGCACCTAATGATACCAGAGGACATGCCAACAAGGTTGAAGCATACCTCACACTTGGATCGTTTGAGGAAGCAAATGCAACCGCAGATACAGGACTTGAGCTTATTCCGGATAGTTCTGAACTCTGGGCAAAGAAAGCTCGAGCTCTTGAGAGTCTATTAAAGATCGATGAAGCTATTGAAGCATATAACAAAGCTCTCACATACGATTCTAACAATCCGGAAACATGGAAAGCTCTTGCTCTATGTTTCGATGCTCAAGAAAACTGGGCTGCTGTCGCACGATCTTATAGAATTGCCGCAGGCCTTCACGAGAAACGTGGTGAGAATCGAGATGCTGAGAGTTGCATTAAATTCGCTGAGATGGCTGAAAAATCGGAGTGAAAAGAAAGAGTAAAGGTCCCATTGTGGGACCTTGTTGAACTATCGTCGTTTCTTTAGACAGATTCCCGCTATAACAGCAATGACTGCAATTGCGATGTATGGTAGTAGATCAGCTAGGGTAGAATCAATTGGGGGAGATGTTGGCGTAGTTGTCGTTGTAGGAGTTGTGATTACGGAACCAATCGAGTCACGAACTCTTATCACCATCGGTAAACTAACATGAGTTACTCCACCTGCTACGACAGTGGCTTGGACTGTAATGTTTGTACCATCAGCTTGAGGTGAGATTACATAGAAGTAGTTCTCTGGATCGTCCTCAGATGAATCAAACACATTAGCAGTGATAGTATGGTTATTCCAACTTCCAGCACCAATCTTAACACCAAGACTGACATCGGTAACACCAGTTGAATAGAGCGGGTGTGTATACACAGTCACGTTGATCTCAGAAGAACTGGTTGGGATGTTGGGATCCCAGTATAGATTTACGTCGTTGATGTGGTCAAAGTCAGCAATACCCCAATCATAATCAAAGACTTCCTGATACCAACGAGTAATATCCTCATTCTCTATGATGACACCTGCCTCTCGATTGTTCTCTATGCTGTTGTCACTATAATTGATGCTACTGATCAGAACGATACGGCCATCAACAATGATTCCTTTGTTGTGATTGGCTGAAAACCAACGTGTATCCTGCCAAACTATCGGAATGTTATGTTGACGAAATAGGGTTGCAACCTCTTCAAAGTCGTAATCCTCCTCAGAGATAACACGAACGGTTACACCTCGGTTCTTTGCTGCTATTATTGCATCAAGAATACTCTCAACGCTTCCAGTTTCATTCCAGTTTGTAAAGTACGGAATCTGAATGTCAAGCGTGACTTGGGCTGCATTGATACAGTAGAGTATCCCTTGAAGACTTGTATCAGGGCTGAATATCGGCGTTACATTCATAGGTCCTGAAAACTTACCAGGCGTAGCAAATGGTCGTGAATATGTACTGCCAGTTTCTGTGTAGGAGAGAGGAGCGCCTGTACCGTGAGCGCCAGCGTCATAGACAATTCCATTGCTCCAATCGTAGTCAAAGACATCTCTATAGTACTGTGTAACTTCCGTATCAGTCATTGCAATACTCCACTCACGGTTAGCTATCTTATTATCCTCAGGAAAGCTGGTCTTTGCCCAGTTACCAGAATGGACAATAGTGGTTTTGTTGTCAATGATAACGAACTTCTGATGTGCATAATTGAATTCTGAATCACTTGTCCATCGAACGGGATAGCCAAGCAAGGTTAGATTGTTGGCAACGTAGTCATTGGGACTGGTGTAGCCAAGACTGTTCCAACCTATGAGAAACTTCATCTCTAGAGTAGGTTTGGTGGTATGCAGTTCGTGAATCAGGTCGAGGATGTATGGATTGTTGATACCATAAATCTCAACGTAGATGCTTTCTGTTGCTGAATTAAGGAAATGCCAGAGTGTGTCATGGCTTCCATCAGGGGACACAAAGGTTGTAACATTCATGTTCTTGTTGAATGTCTGCCACGTGAAAGCCGATGGAAAGTATTCCTTTTGTGGAGGGTCTATTGATGCTACTGGGGATATAAGAAGTGGTAGAAATCCGGAGAGCATTAATGCGACCATGAGTAAACTTACTGTTTTGTGGTGGTTAATCCTCAAAGTAAAAGTCCTCCCGACTTATCTGTCATCAATCTGTCAGACTGAAGAACTTATACCTTCCCTTGTAGTAAAATTTCAAAGTAGACGGAGATGATGACAACGAAACTATTCTATCGAGTCAAACCTGAAGATTATCACGCTTGTTTTGACAAGATCAGAGAGAGGTTTGGTATGCATGAAGAAGTCGATGAAGCTAGGACAATACTCATGTTGGAAGATAATTCACAGATTGAGAGAGTCATTGGCTCATTTGATCCGAACACAGACGAAACGGCTCATGTGAGAATAGTAATTGCTGACGAATCTTTGAAAGAGTTCTTTGATTCAGTTCTTGGAACTCCTTACAAAGTCAAGTAGACACTTAGAAGTAACAACAGGACATTTTACCAAAGAATATCGCTGACAGGAACGTCTCATTCAAGACGCTCCTGTCGGACTACCCCTCACTCACATTGTAAGCTTGGGTCGCTATCAATGAGTATTATTCCTCAATAGCACCCTCAGGGCAGCTATCAACACAGGCATAACACTCGGTGCACTCGTCTGCTCGGTCAACCTGATACACAGCTTTGTCATTGACCACATATAGAGTAGGATCAACAGGACAAACATCAGCACAGGTTCCGCATGCAGTACAGTTATCGTTGACTTTCCAGATCATTGGAATCACTTGTCCTCGGACTTTACACTTGTCCGCACTCGATTTTTCGGATGGCAATCCCATTTAAACTTCCTTATTGAGGGGGAAGGAGAATGGACTATTCAAAACCTTCAAAAGCTCAACAAATGGGGAGCAAGAATCAGCCAAACAATTCCAAGGGAGTTATGGTAACATTCAACGACGGTGGCCCTATTGCAAGAAACTATTCAGAAGAAGAAGACAGGCGGCAAGTTTGGTCGGCATCTGGGTCTTGTTGGGGCAACTAACATTGGGCTTGGAGCGATGCTTGGGGGTGGCATCTATGTTATATCAGGAACAGCTGCTGGAATAATTGGACCAGCGCTCATCATAGCGTATCTTGTCACAGGAATTCTTGCTATGTTTACCGCAATCAATTATGCTGAGATTGCTAGTTCAATACCCAAGCAGGGTGGAGGATACACCTTTGCTCATGATACACTGGGAGGGCTTCCAGCATTTCTGACTGGGTGGTTCCTGATGATTGGAAACATAGTAGCGTGTGGATTGTATGCTTTAGCTGTCGCTCACACTCTTGTTGTGTTCATTCCCCAAGGAACACAATATGTGGCGACAATTGCACTAGTAATTATCGCAATCACATTTGTAACCAATACAGTGAGTGTCAAGAGTGTTTCAGGAGTTCTTGGCATACTGAATATTGCACAGGCAGTCATCCTGTTTTCCTTTGTTGCGTTTGGACTCCTATTCATTAAGCCTGATAATCTGATACCATTCGTAGCGGAGAACGCAGGACTCCCAGCATTCATGGCAACTGTTTCTTTCATCTACATCAGTTTCGTAGGATTCGAGCTTGTCACATCAGCTTCGGAAGAGATTAAGGATCCTGCACGAAATGTGCCTCGGGCAATATTTCTAACAGTGGTCATTGGAACTGGTGTCTATATGGCTGCATCATTAGTCATTGTGGGAGTAGTCCCATTCAATCAGGTCGCTCAAACATTCACACCAATCGCAGATGTTTTTGACGTGATGATCCCAGGAGCTTTGATTTTGGGTCTGGCAGGTATGGCAGCATCAAATTATGCCGCTTTGAATGCAACCTTCCTTGCTGGAGCAAGAATTGTATACTCAATGGGCCGTGATAGATTCCTACCAAAATCATTCGAGAGTGTAAGTAAGAAACTGAAAACTCCTATTCCAGCTTTGATACTTGTCCTCATTCTTGTCAGTCTATTTGCATTGTCAGCTGATGTTGTGTTAGTAGCTCAACTTTCAGTTTTTGGATATCTAGTTGCACAGGCAATAGTAAATTTCTCAGTCATAATTCTTCGTAGAAAGGGACTTAGTGTACCAGGTACATTCAAAGCACCTCTATTTCCTTTCTTTCCAATTGCGGGCTTTGGTTTTTGCCTATTGCTAATACCTTCACTTAATTCACTAGTCTTGCAACTTGGAGGAGGTCTGACTCTTATCGGATTTGTTGTCTTTCTTGTCTACGGATGGCGCCGCAACAGGACCCATGTTGATATTCTAAACGGTAACAAAAGATCAGTCACTGTTCAATCGTAATGAAGGAAGTGTAGTCAGTCACATATTGCAGTGTGCTAACTTTGTCAACTGAGAATTCCTTGTACTCCTCAAGACTAGGAACCTCAACGAATGCAACAACATCGTAGGGTCCGTTTGACACTGAACACGCAAGTGTGACCCAATCAAACTTCTTGAGATTACTTTGAACTTGCTTCGCCCGTCCCTCTTTGACATTGATAGCAAGGAAGATTCTGACGGGCATGATTTTCAACTCTGCGATGTAAATCAGTGAAAACGGTAGTATATCTTTTTGTCGGACCGGGTCAATCTATATCATCGCTATCAAGCCAAGCTCTCAGAGCGATGGCTGCTTTTTCTGACATCCCGTCAACAGCCGCCAGTTCATTCACATCAGCTTTTTTCACGTTTTCAAAACTTCCGAATGCCTGAAGCAATGCTGACCTCCGTTTAGGTCCTATGCCCGGTGCCTCCTCAAGAATAGAACCAGTGAACCTCTTCTCTCTCAGTTTGTGATGATATTTCTGAGCGAACCTATGAGCCTCATCACGTATCCTTTGAATCAGATGTAGTCCTTCCGATCCAATGTCCAATTCAATTCCCTGTGGCGCGTTTCTCGTAAACAATATTTCTTCCTGCTTAGCTACAGCGACTACTGGAAGATAGTCTAGTCCAAGCTCCGTGAGAGCATCTAATGCAACATTCAGTTGTCCCTTTCCCCCATCGATGAGGATTAGATCTGGTAACATATCCTTCCGTTCAAGAACTCCCTTGTAGCGTCGATAAACTACTTCCCTCATCATGGCATAATCATCAGGAGTTTCTTTGATACGGACTTTGAACATGCGATATCGTTTGTTGTACGGTTCGCCATTCTTGAAGACTACACAGGAACCAGTGGGATCAGTTCCCTGAATGTTAGCAATGTCAAAGCCTTCGATACGCATAGGTGCTACGTTGAGACCTAAGGCTTCTTTTAGTTCCTTAACGCCATCATGTACAATTTCTTCTTCACTTTCACCAAGAATCAACATCTTCCGTAGAGAGCGATAGGCATTCTTGTTTGCCATCTCGACTAACTCGGATGTTCTATCATCATCTGGTGTCATTATCTGAACTGGATGACCATTCACTTCACCGAGCCAGGTGCTCAGTTGTTTCATCTGGGGAATCTTAGTTGGAACTATGATTTGGTCTGGAAGACGAGGTATTGTGAAATAGAACTGCTCGATAAAGGCTAGGATGACTTCTGTGTCAGGAGTGTCCAAATCTATTTCGAAATAGAAATTGTCTACACCAATCATCCGACCATTTCGAACAATTAGCATGTCAATGAGAGCAGCTTGCTCGGTACGTGATATTCCAAGAATGTCACTGTTCGACCCTTCAAAGCGAACGACCTTCTGTCGACTCATCAGAATTTCAAGGTCAGTCAATCGGTCTCTAAGTTCAGCAGCTTTTTCAAACTGCATATTTTCCGAAGCAGTATCCATCTGACCCTTCAGAGACTTTCGAAGATCATCTGGACGGCCTTCAAGGTAGTAACTCATTAGTTCTACTAGAGACCTGTACTCATCAAATGGGATGTGGTCTTCACAGGGTCCAGCGCATCTATCCAAATGATAGTCCATACATGCCCGTTTCACTTTCTCTGGATCTTTACACATCGCTATTGGGATTAGTTTCCGAATTGTGTCTAGGAATCGCTCAAGTCGTTTTGTACTTCCATATGGTCCATAATAGGTCGCACCATCTCTCTGGGCCTCACGAGTAATCTCAAATGTGGGAAGGCGTTTGGAAAGGTCAACGCGCACCCAAGCATGCCGTTTGTCATCTTTCAGGGCTATGTTGTATTTTGGCTGATGCTTCTTGATGAGGGTTTGTTCCAAGACCAGTGCTTCGCGTTCTGTATTTGTAACGATTGTCTCGAGGTCTCTTGCAGCAAACATCATTTCGCCTAATCTTCGAAAAAGTCCAGTCTTTCTCAAGTAGGAGCTGACTCGCTTCCTAAGATACTTGGCTTTTCCAATGTATAGTATCTCTCCCTTCTCGTCTTTCCAAAGATAGACTCCTGGACTGTCAGGCAAGTCCTCTACGAGAGTTCTGAGATCAGTCATTGACTTCCATCCATCAGTCAGTATGTGTCTGTCCTGATAAGACTACCATAAATCAGTGATTCGGAAGGTACAACCGAGCCATCTTTCTACGTGCGTTGCCTTGAGAAGGTTGTAGTATTTGCCATAGCAGAACGCCAGCGAACAATTGCATCACATTCTGATCCCCTTGAACAACCATAGTAAGTGTACTCCGGACAAGCGATGCACGGTGAGGTTTCCTCGGGATATTGTGTATCTACGGACCTCTCTATCTTCTTCAACTCATCAAGACGTTTTTGAATAGAATCATCATTCTTTCGCATTCTCTCATCGCATATTCTGTAAGCTTCTTCTAGTTGTCCTAGATCAACAAGTGTTAGAGCGAGTTCTTCCCAAAATGGAATAGGCCCAGGGTTGAGAGAAACAGCTTTTCGAAGTGCCTCCTCAGCTTCCCTGAGCCTACCCAAAGATCGCAAGTATTTCCCCAGAGCAAACCATGCAAGTACATCCCGTGGAAAAGTAGCCAGGCGTGTTCTGAGGTCCGATTCATACATCGCACTAGAAATCTTTGTAGTCTTTGCCAATGCAGGCCCTGAGTCAGACGACTCGTCTCTTCGTATCATATGTGTGCGTGTCCTCCCGGCGGACATTGCGAACAGTTGTCCAAGCTGGACAACCATTAGGAAATTCGCGCGACGGCTTAATATACCATATGCGTATGATATTCTCCCCGTTTAGATGCTTTTAGAGTCCATTTCTGGAGGCCCTCCGGCGATTTCAGGGAGGAGTGAATTTAGACTGTGTTCAATATTGTGAAAAGGAGTGCGATAAATCGAAACTAGAAGGCGCGGATTTTGTAGATTGAAAATTTTCAGAAATCTCAGTTCAATGGACCATTTCGTACATTCGGTCCATACAATGCATCTCTAAGATGGTTGCCTGTGTAAGACTGCCAGACTTCACAAATCTCCTCAGGAGTTCCTGTCGCTACAACCTCGCCACCAGCATCACCACCCTCAGGACCCAAGTCAATTACCCAGTCCGCAGTTTTGATCACCTCAAGGTTGTGCTCCACAATGATCGCGGTGTTACCTGCATCTACAAGTCGATTGATGACTCTGAGAAGAACATGAACATCAGAAGCTGAAAGACCGGTAGTCGGTTCATCGAGAAGATATAGAGTCCTGCCAGTTGCTTTCCTTGAGAGCTCTGAGGCAAGTTTCATACGCTGAGCTTCTCCGCCACTCAATTGAGTTGCGGGCTGGCCTAACTGAAGGTATCCCAATCCGACATCGACTAAAGTTCTGAGTTTGTCTGCAATCTTTGGAATATCAGCAAAGAACTCGAGAGCCTCTTCAATCGTGAGTGACAAGATCTCTGTAATGTTCTTGCCCTTGTACGTGACTTCAAGGGTTTCTCGATCGAATCGTTTTCCCTTGCACACATCACAGGTCATGAAGACATCACTCATGAAGTGCATTTCAACCTGCAAAAGACCACTACCCTTGCACTTCTCACAGCGTCCAGCTCGAGTGTTGAAACTGAATCTTCCAGCATTGAAGCCACGAGCTTTTGACTCAGGCATCATGGCAAACAAATCACGGATTTCACCAAATGTCTTTGTGTAGGTCGCAGGATTACTACGGGGTGTCCTTCCAATAGGTGACTGATCAACCAAAACCAGTCTATCGATGTTCTCAATTCCCTCAATGGAGTCATAGGGTCCTGGACGAACACTGGATTTGTTCATCTGTCGGGCGAGTGCTTTGTAGAGTGTGTCGTAAGTAAGACTACTTTTTCCAGCACCCGATACACCAGATACACAGATCATCTTACCTAGTGGGAACTCCACGTCGATTCCTTTCAGATTATTTGTCCGTGCATTTTTGACTACAATCCCATCTCCATTTCCGTTTCGCCTCTCATTTGGCACCGGAATCTGTTTCGCACCAGCTAGATACTGAGCGGTCAAGGACTTCGGATCAGCTAAAACTTCTGATGGTGGACCATCAGCAACAACCTGACCTCCATGAGTACCTGCGAGAGGGCCAAGATCGATGATGTGGTCAGCTGCAGTTATCGTGTCTCTATCATGCTCAATTACAACCACAGTGTTTCCAAGAGATCTCAGATGGTAGAATGTTTCTATCAGTCGGTTGATATCTCGAGGATGGAGACCTATAGAAGGTTCGTCAAGACAATAGAGGACTCCAGTAAGAGCTGAACCGATCTGCGTAGCCAATCGGATTCTCTGACTTTCGCCGCCTGACAAAGTCATTGAGGCTCTGTCAAGGTTGAGGTATTCCAAACCCACGGATTCGAGGAACTTGAGTCGTGCTCGTATTTCTTTCAAAACTAACTCTGCTATCTTCTGTTCACGTTCTGTAAGTTCGATATTCTCAAAGAACTTAGAAGCCTCTTCAATGGTCATTGATGTCAGCTCATCGATAGGCTTTCCACTTACTGTAACTGCAAGGCTCTCAGGTTTGAGTTTCCGACCGCCGCATGACTCGCAGGTAAGCTTCCTGGAGAACTCGTTGGCTATCCTTCGTGCCCACCACTGATAATACTGCTTGTCACTGCTCTTGCTGGTTTCAAAGAGCCTTTCCATCCAAGGAACAAGACCGATCCAGTTTCTTTCGATCTCCCAGTATGACTCTTCACCCTCCATTATATAGGAGAGCATGACATTCGGTTTCCCCCACATGAAGACATCAATCTGAGACTTTGTGAGGTCCTTGTACATTGTATCCAGAGTGAAGTTCTTCACCTCACCCAACGTCTGAAGCCGCTTCAAGAACCAAGCACGTTCTCGACCGTTCACTCTTCGACTGATGTCTCGAATGTCCATGTTCTTGTCCGGTACTATCAAATCAGGGTCAATTGACATTGTAACTCCGAGACCGTTGCAGGTTGGACAAGCTCCGTCAGGTCGATTATACGAGAACGCCTTTGGTCCAAGTTTGTCATATTGAATTCCGCATTTTGGACACATGAGTTGTTCTGCGAAGACAAGGTCATTCATACCCTCTCTCGCAACGATGGCTGCACCTTCTCCTGTTTCGAGTGCAGTTTCTAGAGATCCTATCAGTCGTTCTCGGTTCTTCTGACTCAATTCTAAGCGATCCACTACAACCTCAATGTCATGTTTCTTCCGAGCATCCAGCTGGACATCTTCGATGTCTAGAATATCTCCATCTGCACGAACTCTAGCAAAACCGTTCTTGAACAGACCATCCAACTCTTCCTGATGATTGCCGGTTTCACTCCTTACAACTGGAGCCAGTATGTGAATCCTCTGACCACCATTCTCATCAAGAAGGAGACGTGCGGCAGACTCTGCTGTGAGCTGCTCCATAGGTCTACTGCACTCCACACAGTGAGGTACTCCAATGTTCGCGTAGAGCAATCGTAGGTAATCATGAATTTCTGTACTTGTCCCAACTGTACTTCTCGGATTCTTCGTTCTGCCCTTCTGCTCGATTGAAATCGCAGGAGGTAGTCCAGTGATCTTGTCCACCTTAGGTTTATCGAGACGTCCAAGGAATCGTCGAGCATAGGATGATAGTGACTCAACATATCGGCGTTGACCTTCTGCGAAGATTGTATCGAATACAAGTGTGCTCTTTCCTGAACCACTCGGACCTGTCACAACAACAAGACGGTCTCTGGGAATGTCGACATCTATCTTCTTGAGGTTGTGTTCCTCAGCCTTGCGCACCTGGATAAAGCCAGTTATTTTGTCTTCCCTCCTGATGCGCTCTTTGAAAGCTTAAGGAGCTCCTTCATGTACTGACCTGTGTAGGATGATTCACAAGCAACGATTTCCTCAGGTGTACCTTCAGCAACGATATAGCCACCTTCATCGCCGCCCTCAGGACCTAAGTCAATCACATGATCTGCTGTCTTGACGACATCCAGTTGATGCTCGATGACGAGGACAGTGTTTCCAAGGTCGACCAGCTGATGTAGGACTTCAAGCAGTTTCTTTATGTCAGCGAAATGAAGTCCAGTTGTGGGCTCATCAAGCAAGATCAGTGTCTGTCCAGTGGCAGGTCTTGAGAGGAACTTACTCAGCTTGATTCTCTGTCCTTCTCCACCACTCAAAGTCGTTGCAGGCTGACCTAGTTTCACATATCCCATGCCAACCGCAGTGAGAGTCTCAAGCCGACGATGTATTGATGGTATTCCCTCAAAGAACTCGTATGCTTCATCAATCCGCATGTCCAAGATATCAGCAATGTTCTTCCCCTTGAATCGTACCTGAAGGGTCTCTCTGTTGTATCTCCGACCCTTGCATTCACTGCAAGTGACCTGAACTGGCGGGAGAAACTGCATCTCGATGACCTCGACCCCAGCACCCTTACAGGTTTCACACCGTCCACCCTTCACATTGAAACTGAACCTACCAGGTTTGTATCCTCGAATCTTCGACTCAGGTAAGTTTGCAAACATATCTCTCAGTGGACTCCAGAGACCGACATATGTGGCAGGATTCGAACGAGGTGTTCTACCGATGGGGCTCTGGTCAATAACTATCACTTTGTCTAGCTGGTCAATTCCGACTATCTCATCATGGTCACCGGGCTTTGCATCAGCGCGGTGAAACTTGCGCGCAAGCTCTCTCTGAAGGGTTTCTACAACAAAGGATGATTTTCCGGATCCACTGACTCCAGTAACACAAATGAACAATCCAAGTGGGATTCGTACGTTTAGATTCTTGAGATTGTTATGTCTACAACCACGGACCTCTATGAAGCGACCATTTGACTTTCTCCGTTCTTCTGGGACTGGAATCTCATCTTCACCACGAAGGAATTTCGCAGTAAGTGAATTCTTTGACTTGAGAATCTTGTCTAAAATCCCAGCGACGACAACCTCTCCACCTTCTGCACCAGCACCAGGTCCGAGGTCTATAACATAATCTGCATTCCTTATGGTCTCTTCATCATGCTCGACAACAAGAACTGTGTTCCCGAGGTCTCTGAGGTTCATGAGGGACTTCAGTAAACGCAGGTTGTCCCGTGCATGTAATCCTATACTAGGCTCATCACAGACATAAGTGACTCCGACAAGGTTTGAACCGATCTGGCTCGCGAGACGTATCCTCTGACTTTCACCACCAGCTAGAGATGGAGCGGGTCGTTCCAGTGTCAGGTATTCAAGCCCCACATCCTGCAGGAAACCGATTCTTCCAAGAATCTCTTTCTTGATGGGGTCAGCGACCGGTCTGAGCTCCTTCTTGACCTTTACATTCTCGATGAAGTCCCGCAGGTCCTTGATTGAAAGACTTCCTAGACTTGAGATGGACCGGTCTCCAAAAGTGATAGCCTGTGATTCGGGTTTGAGACGATTCCCCTTGCAGATAGGACAGGGTTGTGCAGACATCAGACGCTCGATCTCTCTCCGTCGCCATTCCGACTTTGTCTTCTTGTATGTTCGCTGTGCGCGTGGAATGAATCCCTCGAAGCTCCTCTTGTAGTGACCTGAATATTTCACTTCATAGTCTTCATTCTCGCCTTCCCAAGTCACATCATACTTCTCAGTGGTGCCATATAGGACAATCTCCTTCTGTTTCTCAGTGAAGTCTTTCCATGGCATGTCAAGTGTGAATCCGTATGTGTCCGCTACTTTCTTGAAAAGATTCCTTCTCAGCACCCAGTTGTCTGGAATCATGGCACCCTCATTCAGTGACAGATTAGGATCCTTGATGAACAGGTCAGGGTCGAACTCACGAACGACACCGAGTCCAGTACAATTCGTGCAAGCTCCCTGAGGTGTATTCCAAGAAAATATTCTTGGCTCCATCTCTGGAAGACTGATGCCACAGTCTGCACAAGCGAACTGCTCAGAGAGTGTGAGAGGTCCATCACTCTTCTCAATCGTGACGACACCATCCGCCATATTGAGTGAAGTCTCTATGGCCTCAGCTATTCTACTACGTTCTGACTCCTTCACACGAATTCTGTCAACAACTACTTCTATAGTATGCTCAAAGTAACGGTCGAGGGACAATCCATCTTTAAGTTCCATCAACTCGCCATCTACATGAGCACGGATGAAACCCTTCTTGATTAGGTCCCGGAACTCCTTCCGGTATTCTCCCTTCCGCCCGCGTACTATGGGAGCTAGAACCATGATTTGAGTTCCTTCTTCCATCTGCAGGACTCGGTCAACCATCTGCTGAGAAGTCTGAGGTTCAATCACCTTTCCGCACTTTGGACAATGCGGAACACCCACTCTCGCATACAGTAGTCTCAAGTAATCGTAAATTTCTGTAATGGTCCCAACTGTACTTCGTGGGTTGCGGCTTACACTCTTCTGGTCAATGGAGATTGATGGTGAAAGACCTGACATGAAGTCGACCTTTGGTTTCTCTAACATCCCAAGAAACTGTCGGGCGTATGCTGACAGCGATTCGATAAATCGCCTCTGACCTTCAGCGAATATTGTGTCGAATACCAGAGAGCTCTTTCCTGAGCCACTCACACCTGTGACAACTGTAAACTTGTTCTTCGGAATCTCGCAGTCGATATGACGGAGGTTGTGTTCAGCGGCACCAACGACTACTATCGACTGAGGACCATCTAGTGGCATCTCTGATGCACCTTTACCCTTATCGTTGGTCACACTCTTCACTATTGTATTCCCTCTATCCTCTTCCTAAGTGCTGCAATCTGATCCCGCAACCGTGCAGCCCTCTCAAACTCTAGATTCCTTGCTGCCTCTTTCATCTGCTCTTCCATATCTATGATGTAATCTGTAAGCTCATCGACCTCGAATGGGTCAAAGTCCTCAAGCTTCGTCTGACTAGTCTTCTCAGGTGTCTTTATGCCCTCCGCGATGTCTCTGATACCTTTTGTAATCGATTCGGGTTTGATACCATGCTCCTCATTGTACTTCAATTGATACTCACGTCTACGATTAGTCTCATCAATGGCTGTCTGCATTGCATTCGAAACATGGTCACCATAGAGGATGACTCGTCCGTTCGCGTTCCGAGCTGCACGGCCCATTGTCTGTATGAGAGCCCAACCTGTTCGGAGGAATCCTTCCTTGTCTGCGTCAAGGATTGCAACCAGACCTACTTCAGGTATATCGAGACCTTCTCTTAGAAGATTGATTCCCACTAACACATCGAACTTACCTTGACGGAGCTGCCGAACAATCTCAATCCGCTCCACAGTTCCTATATCAGAGTGGAGGTAACGTGCCTTTACTCCTGCTTCCACAAGATACTCACTCAACATCTCAGATGTCTTTTTAGTGAGAGTTGTTACAAGGACCCTGTCACCCATTTTAACCGTGGTTTGAATCTCTCCTAGTAGATGGTCAACCTGTCCAACCACAGGTTTTACGGTGATTGCAGGGTCAAGAAGACCAGTCGGTCTCAACAGTTGTTCCACGACCTGCTGACTTACTTTCATCTCATAAGGTCCGGGTGTTGCGCTCGTATAGATGACATGTCTCATATATTTCTCAAACTCTGGGAACTTGAGTGGTCTGTTATCAATGGCTGATGGTAGTCTAAATCCATAATCAACAAGGTTGTTCTTTCGTGCAAGATCACCATTATACATACCACGAATCTGAGGAATGGTCATGTGGCTCTCATCAA
>JBHLRQ010000037.1:24990-27024 GCA_048882385.1 Candidatus Thorarchaeota archaeon
ACTCTGTCTCCATCGAGTTCAATTCGATAGCTGTTCTCCGAAGCTGCAGGATACACATCTATGACATCGCCTCTCACCCGGAACACACCGGGTTTGATTTCCATGTCATTTCGCTCATACTGCATGGCAACAAGACGTTCGAGAATCTCACGACGATCGACTTGACTTCCTCGTTCAATATACATCCTGAAGTAGTCGTATTCAGTCGGATCTCCGACGCCATAGATGCACGACACAGAAGCTACAACTATGACATCACTTCGCGAGCGTAAGGAGTGTGTGGCAGAATGCCGAAGCCGTTCAATTTCCTGATTGATGTCAGTTTCTTTCTCAATGTACATGTCCTTGCTCGGAACGTATGCTTCAGGCTGGTAGTAATCATAATAGCTGACAAAGTACTCTACTCCTGCATCCGGAAAGAATTGTGTATACTCTGAAGCAAGCTGAGCAGCCAAAGTCTTGTTATGTGAAATGACTAGAGTTGGTTTGTTATAGGCTTCTATCACATTTGCCATTGTAAACGTCTTTCCACTGCCAGTTACACCCAGTAGAGTCTGGTTCTGAAGTCCACTCTCGAGACCCTCCACTAACTTATCTATGGCCTGTGGTTGATCACCAGTGGGTTTGAAAGGGGCTTCTAGTTTGAAGTCGTTCATCTGCTCCAGCCTCTCATTGGACGGCACACCTTACTGTAAGTAACCTTTACGGTACCTGCCAAGCCTCGATGTTTCTCTGGAGTTGTATGTTCTACTAGGACTTTCTTGCATTCAGAGGTTCTTCCTAGTGAACTCACGTGTCTGAGAGAGATGGTCGAAACTAACAGAGATAGTGCTATCAGCCTGATTGCAACTAATGAGCTTCTATTAATCTCTAAAGCTCGGTAACACCGAGATACTGAAACCTAAAAAGAGGACAAGAACAAAGCGGTATTCCAATCAAATTTGATTGATTTTGACTTCTGAACCTTTATAGGAGAAAACAGTGAGAAACAGGTAGTGATATCACTTGAGTAATGTCAGTTGCGCCAGAGCTATAATTCCGATAATCATCGGTATTGGTGGAACATTCTTCATTCTCTACCTCATGTTCGAATCTTTGGGTATAGGAGAGTATGTATGGCCAATCATGTTTCCTATACTAGGAGGGATTTTCGGGATAATGCTGCTCATAATGGTTATTGCCGTTGTAGCTTGCCAATCAAGCCAAAGAATTCCAACAGATACTGAAATGGTGCAACGCACCTACCTTCAACCAACATATCGCACAGGTGATTATTCAGATGGTGCAGTCTATACAGTCCCAGTTTACTGTCCACATTGTAGGTATAATATAGAATTGGATCAGGTGGAGTGGGTAGGCTCTAGCGAACTGACCTGCCCGAATTGCTTCAGAACAATCCAAGCAGGGATCCGTGAACACCTTTGATTGACCAATTGAGGAATCAGGATGGATATCAGAAATATCTGGGAAAGCGAAGACTGGATTAGAAATGTCAGAAGCATTCTCGAATGGTCATCAACTATAAATGAAGACAAATCTCTGATGCTCCTTCTCAGACATTCACATAGAGAAACCCTCCAAGACCATACTGACATGGCAAGTGCTGGACTGACTGTGCTTGGAAAGCAGGTATCCATAGAGGTGGGAAGAAGAATTCAGCCTGGACGACCAATGGATGTTTACACCAGCTTCGTTCCCCGATGCTTCGAAACCGCAGAAGGAATTGCAGAAGGATACTCCCAGATTGGTGGAGAAATAATTAACATCAATCCACTACCCACACTTGTTGCTCCTCAAGTTTTAGATCATGATGTTTGGTTAGAACTTCATCCAGACGGAGAGAATGTAACAGAATATGTGAATAGATGGGTCGACGGAGAGTTTGAAGGAAGGATTGAACCATTCAACGCGTATAAGGATAGATTCATGGATGATACAGTGAAAAGATTGACCGGAGTGAAGCAAAAGACCATCTTTGTTCATATCACTCACGACCTCGCGCTGATGAGTGCCAAGAGGATGCTCTTAGAGAGA
>JBHLRQ010000038.1:0-11765 GCA_048882385.1 Candidatus Thorarchaeota archaeon
GCCCCTTCATGTCCTACAGAAACCAGCTCCTCTCCAAGAAGAGGGGAAGTTCGTCAGTTCACTGAAAGAGCATCACAGGTCAGATTAGAAACGAGTCAGAGAAAATACGAACTCATCTACGAGAATCTACTTGAAGAACGCGCAAGTATTCAAAGAAAGGAATGCAGGGTTGGCATCGCCCAGATAGGAGTTTCCAAGTCAAGCGATATCCTAGACGAATTCTATGAAATGAAGGCTAATGGCTTTCTAGGTCTTAGGCAGGATAAAGTCGAAGCTATAAAATCTAGAGTCATAAGCATGATAGAATTCGCCTACAGAGAAGGTGTGAACATCCTACTCTTCCCTGAAATGACCATCGACCTCAATTACAACGAATTACTAGATGACATAATCCGCCTAGCTAAGGAATACCGTATGTACATCGTCCCAGGTTCATATCATGACGATGATACAAAACAGAACCTCTGTACAGTTGTAGGACCAGAAGGAATCCTTTGGAAACAGGAAAAGCACATTCCAGCTACTATTCACTATAAAGGTGAAAGGTTCACTGAGGAAATCGGAACTGGAACACTCCCAAGGCGAACGTTTGTTTGCGACACAGAGTTTGGAAGGATTGCAATTGTAATATGCCGAGACTTTCTGGACATGGATCTGAGGGTGGAGCTAAAGAACTTTGAACCTCCAGTGGATCTAGTGCTCAATCCAGCATTCACTCCGGTTACAGCAGACTTCAAGGCAGCACACTTTGATGCTCGAAGATCCATCTATGCATATTGTTTCTTTGCCAATGTTGCTGAGTTCGGAGATTCGCTCATTTACACACCAGAAAAGGAACGTGTTGAAAGAAGTATACCACCAAGGGAGGAAGGTCTAATCTACAAGGATGTACAACTTTTTCAACTTCGTTCAGAGCGTAAGAAGTGGGAAAAGCGGCAGGAAAAACAAAGGTCGTTTATACAAAGTACAAGATGAGTGAGTTTTAACTCCATTTGGCAAGATTACATACAACTTTTAGGAGAAAGCCACTATTTTCTTCACGTGGCATATCCGTGAGGCGGTTACCCCTGGCTGAGCTTCGGCAATGACGAGCCAAGAGCAAGCTGAGATTTGCCACATTATATTTCATGAATGCATACAACTTTTAGGAATTGCACTTCTTTTTCACTGTGGCTAATCTGTGAAGCAGTTACCCCTGACTGAGCAAAAGCTATGAAGACACGGTGAGCAGCTGAGATTTGCCACTCTACTGTTTGTCATTTTAAAAACTGGAGTTATGGCCGAAACCAAGAGCTGGGAGGAGAGAGATTGGACACCCATGTCCCTTTGTTGAAGACTACACTCCAGATGTAAGAATAAGTCGATTCTTCTCGAGTGCCACTCCAAATTCCTGCCCTTCGTCATCAAAGAGTAAGACATCGTCCTCCTTTACGAAGACCTTCACAGTCTTACGTAATTTCCGGGAGGGGATCTTCCTCATTGAAATGACATAAGTTTCGGCCAATGCTTCTAACTCCGACGGATGCGGTAGTGGTGCGACAGTCTAAGAGGGATGCAAGACTTAAGACTATGATATCATTTTGACTATATATACAAGAACGTGACAAAACAAGCCTCTCAAATGACCGGAAATCAAATTTCTTTCAAGTTTCCCCAAAGAGTAGTAAGTGCACAGTTGTTAACAATGGCAAACAATGTTCAGCAGTTACATCTAGGATTTAATGAACTTAACAGATGGCCAAATCATTTCAAGCAACAAATCCCAGATCTGAACATAGCTATTCGTCATTAAGCAAGTTGAATCCTAATCGATTCCAGCATGTGAATATCGTTCTAGATTTTGAAGTATTGTTAGTACATTAGGGATTATACGCAAATGGATGCCTTGCAGAATCCTTCCTCCTAATGATTTCCTCAACACTATGCCTACCTTCAATAGCACGACGCAATGCATGTCGTGTAGATATGAAGTTGTTAATGTGGACACGAGTCGGATTTACGGCACTTGGATGAACGAACACATTTACAGCAATAACCAGATCAGGAACCAGTTCCTCGGGTATGATTGCGTCTGTAATGGTCCGACGTATCGCATCAGAAACAGCCTTCTGTGCAACGTCATAGACCATCTTCTTATGTTTCTCTGAAGTGATTGTCACTGTAGGAGCGAAGACAGTCTTCAGTTCTAGATTCTTGATTATGTTTGAGGGGTGTGTGTCTTCAATAATTTTTCCTGCGTTTTCGAGTGCAAATCCTACTGGACCACTTCGCATTCCCATGACAAGGTCAACATGAGCAATTTCACTGCCTCCTCCAAACAATGCTTCACCATGAAGTAATGTTAGATCTTTAACAACATCAGGTACCATGCCAACAGCTTTGGGATAGTTCTCACTTACGAGAGATCGGTCGCCCATCTTGAAGACTACTTCTCCTCTTGGAATCAGCTGAAGGTCTTCCAAACATGTTCTAATTTCATCATGCATGTCATATCCAAGACTGTCACCTACTTGTAGCGGGAGCTTCGCTGGACCAACTGACACTCCCATCATATTGAGGGCTGCTTTCACGGCAAGACCTCCACCATTATTGACGAAAATTCGAATGAGTTTCTGAATACTTCTCTGTATAATGAGAGCTTCTTTCAGATCACCGTTTGCGAGAGCAGCTTGCATTTTGATATATCGATCAGGAAAGACATTTGCACTAGCTAGAATTGCACCATCACATCCCGATGCAAGAGCGGGTAATGCTACTTCATCATGACCAACAACAACCTGAAAGTGCTCGGGCTTTCGAACAAGGATGGTTGTTAGATTGACAAGATCACCGCTGGAATCCTTCATCCCAATTATTCCATCAATATCTCTGAGCCCATCAACTAAGGTCCAGTGTATTGGTACACCAGTCACTTGAGGAATATTGTATACGAAGATAGGAATGTCACTATTGTTTGCAACTCGCTCAAAGTGATCATAAATCTCTTTGTCAGATGGTTTGAGGAAATATGGCGAAACAACAAGAGCTGCAGATGCTCCAAATTCTGCGGCTTTTCGTGTCAATTTGACAACGTCACCAGTATATGCAGCCCCGGTTCCAGCCATAACAGGGACTCGACCCTTAGCAGCGTCGCACGCTATTCTAATGCATTCAACTTTCTCATCAAATTTCATGCTAGTGAATTCACCAGTTGTACCACAAGGGACTATTCCAGTTGCTCCACTTTTTATGACATAGTCAATTAGTCGACGATACTGTTTTTCGTTTACACCATTTTCATCGAGTGGAGTCACAAGTGCTGGGTAAACACCCTGAAAGCGATATTCTCCTTCTGACACTTTGCTTACCTCCATATTCCTCCTAGCGCTGATTCCACAGCTTGCTGCGTAGCTGCTGTTATCTCACGCCGATCTCTAAGGTTGAGATCAATATCTAGAGCCAAGATGGTAACATCATTGTTCACTGAATTCTTTGGAATCTTACCATCCTCCAAGAAGCCAGCAATAGCTTTGGCAGTTCCTGATTGTACAGGTCCGTAAAATAGAGAGGCTTGTCGCATAGACTCAATCTTTCTGATAGGCATCATGAGACTACTTGGTTTGACTGCAAGATTTGGCTCAAGAATTACTGTCAATGCCTCATATCCAATCTTGGGAGTTGTTAGAAGTTGAACAAAACTCCGACCAATCGGTCCATTTTTGGAACCAGTTACAATACCAACAGAAACAGTGGCATTCGATGCATTACTTGTTTTTATTGAGGGGGACTCTTCGATTCTAAGTCCTTGTTTGGAAAGTATGTCAAGAATCTGGATATCAGTGTTTACTGGTGAATGGGTTAGGTTTTCAATCAGACCCATTTTTTCAAGCTCTATTCGAATCTCTTCCTTAATCTCAGGAGTGAGTGTCCCACCAGTATTCAATGGCATTCTACTCTTTCCAGCTTTTATACCTAGCATTCTGAGTGCGGCTTTAACTGGAGGTGCTGCTCCAAATTTCAGTACCATTCTGGCAAAGGTCTGCGTAGTCCTTTGAAGCTCTGCAGCTTCCTCGATCTTACCTTCTTTTACTTTCTTCATGATATCCAACCAGAGATGAGGAATTACATTGGCAGAAGCCATTATAGCTGCATTAGAACCTGCGATGACTGCAGACAGAAAGTTTTCATCAGCCCCACAGAGGACTTCCATCTTGCCTTTTAGTTTCTGGATCAATTCAAGTAGATATGGAACACTACCACTGCTATCTTTTATCCCAACAATGTTATCCAATTGAGCGAGATCTTCAACTACGTTCGTATTTAGAACTCCCAATGTGCATTGAGGAATATTATAGAGAATAATTGGGAGGTCACCTTTTCTTGCAATTGTAGCATAGTGTTCATAATAGCCCTTATCAGCTGGTCTCAGGTAGTAAGGAGAAATGACAAGAGCGGCGTCACAACCTAGATCAGCTGCATATTTTGTCAATTTGACTGTAGCATCGGTTGTATGTAATCCAGTTCCAGCAATTATTGGCACCCTCCCATCAACAAAATCTACAGTGATCTTTAGAAGCTTCTTTCGTTCTTCTGTCCTCATATAGGAGAACTCACCAGTTGTTCCAGCAGGAACTACTCCCGTGGCACCCTTATCAATGACATATTCAATGACCTGTTTGAAACCCTCTTCACTTATGTCGCCATCACGAGTGAATGGTGTCACCAAGGCGGGCATAACACCTTGTGGTTTGAATCTACTCACAGAATCACCAAGATATCGAGCAAATTGGTGGTGTATAAATGACCTTCGCTTGACGAGTTGGGACAGAAAAACAGAAGGCGATATATGGACTCAATGCATTTGAGAGATATGCCAGATTACGTGGTTGCTCTCACTACATGTCCAAAGGATCAGAGCGAAGGACTTGCGCGTAGTTTAGTTGAAGAGAAAGCCTGTGCATGTGTCAACATCATTTTCAATGTGAAAAGTATCTACCACTGGAAAGACGAAATTGTTGTAGATGAGGAAGCTATTCTAATTATGAAAACTGAAGTGGACCACAAAGAAGTACTTTGGAAAGCAATCAAGAGAAAACACCCCTACGAAGTTCCCGAATTTGTTGTCTTACCTATCAAATGGGGTTCTCAGGATTATCTCAACTGGATATCAGCTAGCATTGAATTGTCGGGATGAACTATACAATATCAGCTCTTCTTGCGGCATAAACTAATGACTCATTGAAGTACTTGCCAACAACAGCACTTAATGTTGGACCGATGACATAGTTTAGATCACCGGGCATGAGCTCCTTGAGGTTTGTCTTGGATGTGAGCTTACCTTTCCGTTTCAGAGAACTTATCTCACGATCAACGGTTGATTTAGCTTTGTCCCAAGGCATTGGCTCGACACCTCTCCCAGTTCCAATCAAACCTTCTTTTATCTCAAAGAGGCTCCTCATGATGAATATTGAGAGATTGTCAATGTCTGTTGATTCTTTAACGAAATTCTTTCCGTGTTGTGTACAATTACCTTCTTTAACAATAGATCCACAAGCTGTGCAAATCAGGCGCCCTCGATTTTTCTTGATATAGAAAGCTAGAAGATTGGAACATTTTGTGGTGTCGTTCTGAGACCACTCCAACCCTTTAGTACCCACTCTACTAATTGCTCGAAAGACTGTAAGTGCTTTATTATGAAGATACATTAGTACATCAATACCCTCTTTCTTAGATTCGATTCTTCGTTTCTCTTTCTCCTTTGTTTCAAATGCAAACTCCTCTTTAGCCAGTTTTTCAAGACGTTCCTGTTTTAGAAATCGGTGCATGATATCATAGGCAATTGCATAGTTATCAAATTCAAGACTGGACATATCTAGAGGTTTGTTGACGATGCCTTCGAATACTGGGCTTGTACTAGTCTCAAGGTCTTTTTTGGCGGCCATCATGTCTTTATTCGATAGACGGGCATGCATCCAAGTACAGATTGTCTGAGCATCTAATTCTGGAAAGTTAATCTTCATTTCATATATACGCATAGATTCAAGATCAATCAGAATCTCTTCGCGTAGAAATTGTAAGCCAGATTCAGTATCTTCATAGATGCTTTTGAGTAATGCTTTGATACGGAGCAAATCCTGTTTCGAACGAATATAGGCTTCAACGACCCTCGTAAGATTTGTCAGAATGCCAATAGTAAAGTGCCAAATAATATCTAATCGTAAAGCCAACACAGTTTCTTCTTCTGTTCTCTGCTGCGTAAAGTCCCGTGCTGACGATATCCCCAAAGAACTTAGTGCTCCTGTCTTTACTTGCTCTCTTACGCCTAGTAATCTTACTACTTCTTCTGGAGGAGGCACACGCATTTTCTTTTTGAGTTCTTCGAGAATTTCCACTTCGATTCCTACTAGCTTTTCCCGCTCTTTTGTGAATAGATCAATGGATATTTTCTCAAGCTCTGCTGACCAATATCCCTTTGACCTTAGTAGTCCCTTAACAGGACCATCAAGTAGACGTTCCATTTTTTCCAATGTCTTTAAAGACCTCTCAAGGGATTCTAACTCTTCCTTGCTTACCTCAGGTCGTGTGGAATCTGCAATGGTTTCAGTTGTCAACGACTGAAGACCAGGACCAATAACAGTCGGATCACCAATGCCTCTTCTTCTCAATTGCGCGCGTATATCATCTGGACTAACCAGTAACAAGTTTGCGAGTGATTCATAGATTGTTTCAGCATCAGTGTTCAGAATATCAGAAATACGACTTGAAACAATATCACCTAATTTCTTTTCATACTCTTCAAGAGTTGTAGGTATATCAAATTCAGCCTCTAGGACCTCAAGCATGGTAATACGCATCTCGTGTGATTTTCTTAATCCCTTGAGGTCTTCTGACCGCTTGCAAAATCTAGCTGCAATACTGGAAGCAATAGCATCCCAGTTTCTAATTGGTACAACTGAATCAAGCAAACGTCCTTTCGCATATTCAACCTTCCCAAAAATTTTCTCAATACCCATTTTCAGAATTGTAGTTTCAGGAACTTCAGAAGCATGTTCCCTTAGCAGCTCTTCTCTTAATGATAGTGCACTCTCTTTTAACCCAGAAGCCTTTGTATAGAGGTCCTTACGCCATTGGTCAGCCCATCCTGTGATCTCTAGTATTAAATCAATATCGTGATTTGATGCATATTCACTAGGAATCTGACTGAGAGTATCTCTTAGAGTTTGGATGATTTTCTCTTTGATTTCCGGGGAGGATGAATCTGTTCCAGCAACTGAATCGATAAGACGGATAGTCAACAAACTTGTTTGCTTTGCCACATCAATTTCTTCACGTTGTTTTTCAGACAGTAACTTACGAACCTCCAGTTCGAGTTGTTGACGTTCTTCATCTCCCAGATCATCTTTCATATCACTTCCCACTCCGGGTTCATCTGATGGAGCTAAGAGGCGAATACCCTGATAGCTGTGAAGATAGAAAGCAGCAAAGAAAGAAAACACCCCCTCAAGTGGTTGTTTTTCCTTTAACAACTCATGAAATAGTTGTCTATCTCGAGTACTCCTCATATGAGAAGCTAGTGCTTCTCTCAACAGGATTTCTTTGCCAGCTTCACTCATTTGACGAGTTTTCAATACCCACGAACTTGCCATTGTCAATCACCTCAGAAAAGTACTCCCCACTGACACGATCATATCGGTTCCATGTCGATTATATGTCACAAGATAGAGTAATCCCTCTTCTTTCGTATCTCGAAGATAGACTCGAGAAATTCGTGGTAGAAGATGTCCTAGACCTCGAACTGTTGAGTTCATTAAATGCTCTACAAATTCTTGACCAATGTTGATACCAATCAATGATGCAGATCCAATACCTTCCGCTTGAAGTCGTAACACACGTCTCGCAAATATATCCTCCATTCCTTTCTCTCGTTCCTTCAGTTGGAGGAGTTTACTCTGAAGGAGGTCTCGAAGTTCTATGTAGAATTTGAGAGAGGGATCCGGACTTGGTTTTTGAGGCTCTGGTTTTTCTTCCTTTACAGGATATTGATTTCGAATATCATCAATTTCTGATTCGATTGATGAAGGTTTGATTGGTTCTTCTGGAGGAGGTGCGACAGAGCCAGGTAGATAATCTTCAACAGCAGTCGCAGCTTTATACTCTTCAAGTTTCATTTTGTAGTCTTGCAGAGAAGCTTCGTATTCTCGCATCGCTACGTCATATTGTTGTGTTTTCTCTGCAATCAAAGACTCACGTTTTGTATTGTTTTCACGTATTAATTCATTCTCTTGTTTAACAATCTGACATTGTGCTTCCCATTCCTGAATCTCTTTTCGATACTTATCTTCACGAATATCAGCCTCGAATTTTGCTCTATCAGCCATTGAACTCGGGGTAACCGTTTCTCCTACAATTTCATGAACTGAGTGTAGGAGAGTAAGAAGAGCTTGGGGTTGTGTCATTGTTTCGTCAATTGCACCTCTAAAACTATCTACCCAGTCTAGTGCTTCTTTTTTCCATTCATCTGGTCGCTCTGCAGCGCTTTCGATAGCTACTGATAGCTCTTCAACGAGGTTTGTTTTTTCCTGAAGCATTTTGTCGATGATACGACGAACAAGAGGCTTTGAGAGAATTGTATTTGCAACATCAGGAATTATGTCTGATCCTAGAGTTTCAAATTCATCAAGTAGAGACATTAATGTCACTCCATGATCAGTCAATGGACCCTCACCTTGGGGCACACTATAGTTCTGAGTTATTGCACGACGTGCAATTTCAGCCACATCAGAAAAGCCAATCAAATCCCAAACATCAATTTCCTTGAAAGCATCAATCATTTTTCGAGTTATTACATCCATCAATTGTTTGAAATCTTGATAGCTAGCACCCACAAACATCTCTTTCGAAAATGCAGCGTTTAGTTGAGCTTCAACTTCAGCATAGAATTTTTCAAACAAAGTCAGGTCTGTTGGATCCGAATACTCACTGAGAGCCTCTTGTCTGAATTCATTGAGGGCAGTGATGAAAGCTTTCCTTGCAGCGTTTATCACAAGATACTGATTTAACTCATTTGAGAAATATTGAGTCACCTTTGTAGCGTAAGCTATCGAATATCTCAAAGTACCCTTTAACTGCCATGCACGAACCTCTCCAAGCTGAGAAAATTCACGAGTAACTGAGTTCATAAAACGTTCAGCGAGTTCAAGAGAGAGTTTCTTCCTGATTCCAGAGAATTCATCACTGGCTGAAACAGTTCCAATTAGAGAGCTTTTGTGGGCTTCGATAGTAAGTGATTTCCCGGAGCTCAAATGTTGCTCAACAATATGTTCTAGAGAGTTTACAGTTTCTTCCAGTGATTTTACGAACTCATCTATTCTCGGTTTCAGAGAATCAATATCCGATAATGAAACTTCACTCAGCTGAAGAAACTCAATTAGAGCAGCAACAACACCTTCGACGACTTCTGCTTCCTCAACAGCATATGCGTAATAGTTTAGTTCTTTAAGGACATCTTGACCTGTTTCTGGAATTGTCTTTGTTAAAGTTTCAATCGCACTTGGAGTAAGGACTCTATGTTTAAAGTGTTCAACAAGCTTTTCATCAGAGGACGATGGAATGCTGAATTCCAAACTCTTACGACCGATAATTTTCATTCCTGGAGGTAGTGATGTAAAATCATCAATAACGGACATTTTAGCTACTAGGTCAACATCTATGTGTTCGGGTTTCACTTGAAGTGAATCCCAAGAACCTTGGAATCTTCTGTCTATCATATCTACAAACAATACACTGTTCAAACGGTCTGCAAAATCTCGTAGGACAGCAAGTCCTTCAAGTTCGTAATTCAACTCATTATTGATAACCGCGCTCTCTATGTCCGCCATTTTCTTTGATAGAGTTTTCATATACTGGTCAATCTTGAACGGATCAACAACTCCTTTTTCCCAACTCAGAACGCACACATGAGATCCTACTCCTCCTTCACTACCACCTGCAACAACAAGCTGCTCAGGTAAAACTTCTGGACTTGGTGTACGATCTAGATCCCATTCCACAGATAATAGCTCAAGTCCTTCTGAAGATATTAGCGTATCACGTATAGCAAATATCAAAGGCGCTATGTTCATTGCAACTGTTTCAGAATATTGTTCCAACATACTCCCTGCGCCAATTGCACTTCCAATAGGGTAGCCTAATCCTGTTGAGGTGCCTAAAACAGAAGCTGATGCCATTCGAATAGCTTCAACTGTACTGGGAGTCTGTACATCTCTACGCTTACTCATAGTCAGTTACTCCTCAAATCATCTGAAGGTCCCGAGGCGTATGACATCGCGAGTACAATCTTTTGAATCTAGCTCGGTTATCCCTCTTCTACTCGAGTCCAAACGCCCTTACCAAGGTCTCGAACAAGACCAGCCTCTTTCAGACCCATAAGAGTAACATGAACAGTCGTGGTCAGTAATGCCTCAAGACTCTGAGGAATCGGGACACTTCGGGCTTGATTAATATCAAAAACAAGTTGCTCAACATCAGCTTCCTCTCGAGCTTCTATATAGGTGAGGATTATGTCTTGTAGGTGAATGACGCCATCCCTAACTGATTCAAATTGAAGGCGCGCATCGCCATAGATGTGGGGAGTGTCGTGTGATGGAAGGACATGCTCTGCCCCTATTTTTTCTAATGTTTCAAGTGCAGTTAATTTCGATACAATGCTTCCACTTGTATCAACATAGAACTTTCGAGGATCATTTGGAAAATTATTCACCTCGTCTCCAGTGAAAAGGGCTTTACGAGATTTATCGTAGAAGACGCAATGTCCAATTGAATGACCACCAGTGTGGATAACTTTGATTGCAGTGCTACCTACATTGATTATCTGACCATGAGTAAGGAGTTCATCAGGATCTATTCCTCGATAGTTTACTCTAAGAGGCCCCTTGTCTAGCTTCATTGAAAAGCGCTCTGCACGATCAAGAATAAGTCGGTTGTTTAGAAAATCCCCCGGTTTTTTGAGAATTTCTGCATCCCCTTCATGGATCATAATTGGAGCCTCAGTCGCTTTTTTGAAACGACCTGCACCTCCAACATGGTCTGGATGTCCGTGGGAACAAAGGACACCGACAATATCGGTTTTTGGATCAAATCCTAGGTTCTTGATAGATTTCTCAAGCCTATCACCAGGGTCTCCTGCAGTCCCTGGGTCAATAACAAGAACCTCCCCTGAATCAATAATGAGATAGCTAGCAATAAAGCCAAACTCTCCTGCGAATTTTCCACGAACGACATGAATACCAGGTATAATTTCTGTTGATGCCATCTCAAGAACTCAGAGATTCATCAATACTTATGACAATATCGACTGTGAGTGAAGCTTATCAACAAGTGCATCTGATGATTTAGAAAATGAAGGGAGCATATACTCTAATAATTCAAGTGGAGAAAGATGTTAGCATCAAGATCCTATCTCAATATGAAGTGGAATTTAAGTCGGGTATTTGGGTCTATGTGGGGTCAGCAATGGGTAGTGGCTCAACAAGTTTGGAAAACAGGATTAAGCGTCATTTTCGTTCGCAAAAGAAAATACACTGGCACATTGACTATTTACTTGTAAGGGATGCAAAATTAATCAAAGCATTTTGGGCAGAGAGCCCAGTTCACATTGAGTGTGATATTGCACAAAAAATTCAATCTAGAGATGAATTTCAAGTAGGACCTAAAAACTTTGGATCGTCTGATTGTCAAAAGAGGTGTTCAGCTCATATTTTCAGATTCTTAAATGTAGGCAATGTAGA
>JBHLRQ010000038.1:11865-26784 GCA_048882385.1 Candidatus Thorarchaeota archaeon
ATTGGTTGGTGTAAATAATAGTGTCATCCCTAGTATACATCCCAATCGAGAATGAGCGCGTTTTAAGCCAACATCAAGAATACATTCTGACCAACTATAGATTGATTCAGTTTGACCGAGGCTCACGAACAAGTGCAAGCATACCGCTTCACATCATAAAAGAATACAAGTTAACGCCCAATTCTGCAATGTATAAAGTAGTAAACGGTATTGTTAATGTCGTGGGAGCTATGGTGAGAAGAGAGGAAATGCGGGCTGCTCTGGGTCTCAGAGAATTTGATAGTCTCAATGTTGGGCAACAAAGAAAAATCTGTGAGGTCAGCGGAGTACCATTTGTACATCCAGATCATCCATATAATCGATGGATATCAATCGGCTTCCATAAACCCTTCTCTAGACATTTCTATCAGACTTTTGCTTGGCTGAAGGGTGAGGAAGTCTTCACTTACTATCCAGGAGGCTTTATTCTTACCAATTATCGTCTCTATCAGTATGATTCCAAGTCAAGAAAGGTGTTCATGTTTCCACTGCATATGGTTGAAACCTTTGAAGCTAGAAGGGACAAGATTAAGATCAAAGCAACTTCTGGTAAATTCGAGATAAGGGGCATAGTACCCAGACAGGATCATATGGTTCAACTATGGCAGACTCGCGCTTGGGACACATTGCCAAAAGATCATCTTGACTGGTTAATAAGACCGTTCAGTTATGTTACACCACATCATCCATTGTCACAATATATTGTCAGTGATTCTGCCACTGTTGTTCCAACTCCAGTAGCTACAGAAACCACTCAAGAAGTGACAACAACCGCTGGCAACGGAGGCGCAGGAACCGTATTTGTTAAGCCTGTCATCAAGGATCGGTGTACTAACTGCAATTCACCAATGTCTTGGGAGCAAATTGATTGGACTGGACCTGACCAATATGCATGTCCAGCCTGTGGTTCTCCTCACCGAGTTGACTATGTAAGAATGTAGATGGTTTAGGAGAAGGCTTTTGTCCAGCCTAAAGACAGTCTTTTGATTGTCTCTTCAGTGGGCAAGCCAGTTTCCTTATTCCATCCTCTAAGTTTATAGTAGTCATCAAGCATTGGGTCAAGATCAACTACTTGTCCCTTTCCAGGGCCATCAGGCATTGGCTCTTTTGTGAAGCGATCTGGGAGAGTATCATCCTTACGTGTGATTCCTTCTCTGTGGTTGAAAAGCCGCTTTAGAGTAACCTGACGTTCTGCAATTTCAGTCAGGTTGTCGACCTTTCCAAAATGTTTCTCCCCGGTGGCTAATGGAAGGATTGTAGCAAAGTCTTCCATCCAAAAGATTGGTGGCCAGGATACAGAATACCAACAAACAATCAGAGTATCACGAATACAATAGGAATTCTCGCTCTCCACAACAGCCACTGCTTTGTGTTTCTCGGTATAGGGATCAATAATTTCCGGAAGTTTGTCTGCCCCCCATCTCTTTGCAGCTACATCCTCGTATCCAAGCTGGTCAACGACAACAAGACTTCTAAGATGATCTGCACCGCGAGCACCAGTCGCATGACCTAGACCAATGCTTCGATGGGTTCGGCCATCTTGACCTGAAACCTCCATACCTTTTACATGTAGAGCATATTTTTCAGATCCCTTTCCTATGGATTCAGCGGCTCTCTTGCTTCCTTCAGCCAAGATATTTCCAAATCCTTCTCGTCTAGCAATCATTTCAAGAAGTTTGATTATCTGTTCCTTATCTCCCCAGTCCAGTTTCATTCCACCAGTGTCTTTCTCATTGATGAGACCATTCTCAAAAGATTCGATCGCAAACCCAATTGTAGCGCCAGCAGAGATGATGTCCATACCAAGCTTGTTGCAAATCTGATTTGCCTTTAGTGTTGTAGCATAGTCGTCTATACCAAGAGCACTGCCAAAAGCCATGAGGCCTTCGTATTCGGGACCTTCCTCAAGAGTTCCGGAAAATGGTCCTTCTCGTATGTAATTCATCTTCTTGCATCCAAGACTGCATCCAAAACAAGCTCTGTCTGTCACTGTGTATCGAGGACGGATGAAATCTCCAGTAAGCTTTTCATATCCATCAAAAACGCCAGTTCGATGGTTATAGGTTGGAAGTTCTCCAATCTCTTGTTTGACAGCAGTAAGTACCCATGTTCCCCACTTACTCATCTCTTGGGCTTGCGGGTTTGCTCGAACTCTGCGGTGAGCCTTTTTTGCAAATTCAACAAAGCCATCATGATCATGAACTGCAACAGCTCCATGTCCCCGAACTGCAACAGCCTTGACGTTCTTTGAACCAAGTATTGCACCCATGCCAGTTCGACCAGCTGCTCTAGCATGATTTACCATAATGCTTGAGAATCTTATCAGATTCTCACCAGCAGGACCAATTGCAGCCACCTGAGTGTCAGGATCATTGTGATTCTTTTTTATCGTCATAGTGGTTTCATCGGTAGTTTTTCCCCAAAGATCTGAAGCATCACGAATTTCCAGGTCTGAATCTTCAATATGAATGTACACAGGTTTGTCAGCTTTGCCCTCGATTACAAGCATGTCATACCCGGCGTACTTCAACTCTGCTCCCAGAAACCCACCAACATGACTCTCACCCCATATTCCAGTCAAAGGAGCTTTAGAGATGAAGACAGTCCTCCCACTCATAGGCCAAAGTGTTCCAGTGATTGGACCTGTCGCAATGAGGATTTTGTTTGCCTCACTCAATGGTTCTGTCCTTGATGGGACTTCTTCATACAGCAAACGAACACCGAATCCATCTCCCCCAATGAACGATTTGATCCAATCTTTTGGAAGAGGGTCCTCAATGAATCTGTTATCTGTGAGATTGACACGTAAAATCTTACCCATGTAGCCACTAAGATTCAATTCACTCAGCTCCAGATTCCTGTGCTGTTCGACCAATCTCCTTGAGATAATCTGTGATTTTGCTGTAACGATCCAATAATGGAGCCACTGTAGCATCAGCATAGATGATTGCACCAGTCGGGCAAACCTGCGCACATTCAGGATTCCCGCTGCAATGATCACACTTGATAATCCTCATTTTGTTCGTATCTAGGACAATCACGCCGTTCACGCAAGCGCCCACGCAAGATTTACACAAAATGCACTTATCATCTTCAAGAAAGGTCATCTTTGATATTGGATCACGACGTATTGCATAAGTTGGACATATATCGACACAAGGAGCCGTTTCACATGGACCACAGACATTAGGAAGATCAAGTCCAAGATCATCGTATTTTACAATTTTCAATCGAGCTAAGCTTGGTTGAAAACATCCTTCATGTTTTGCAGTACATGCAAGCTCGCAAATTCGACATCCTGTGCATTTGGTGAAATCAACGATCAATTGTGATGGCAGTAGAACCACCCCGAGGTAATGTGATTCTTACACATCTACTCTAAAATCCTTTGGGCCGCCTGAACTGTTTATTAGGAATCAAGTCTACGGAACGATTAGGTTGAATAACATGTCAGAGGAAGAAATTGCAGGAGCTGACCCAGGAAAGAAAAAGAAGAAGTCCGATTATGCTGAAGTCGAGTTTGAAATAGGCAACATTGAGTTCGAAGCAAAAGGACGAAGCGTTGTCGTGGAACGTATGTTTAGACTTCTTCTTGAGAAAATCGAAACAGGGAAGCTTGTTGCTGAATTTAGGTTGCAAGACCTAGATGATGAAGAAGAAGAAGAGGAAGAAGAGGAGGAGGAGGAGGAAGAATTTCCTCAATTAATCGAAGATTTCTCTGAAGAAAGTCCAGAAGCTGATTTTGTTGAACCTTCGCTTGATCCTCCACCAGCGTGGGATTCTCTTGACGAGAGGGAACCAGAAGTTTCAGACGCCGAACGTGAAGAATTAGGTCTCGAATAACTTCCTCATTCCACAGGAACAACCCATCCATAAGGATCCTCTATTTCACCAGATTGGATGCCGACCAGTTCATCGAATAATCGTTGAGTGAGTTCTCCAATTGATCCATTGGCAATCTCGTAGGCTGTGTCTTTGTACCAGAGTGAACCAACTGGTGCAATTATTGCAGCGGTACCGCAACCAAAGATTTCCTTGACTTTTCCAGATTTGATACCATCTATGACTTCATCTATGGAAATCATTCGTTCATTCACGCGAAGACCATAATCTCTTAGGAGTGTTAGAACCGAATCTCGTGTAATACCCGGAAGAATGGTCCCAGAGAGAGGTGGAGTAGCAACTTCATCGTCAAATCGAACCATTATGTTCATCGTCCCTACTTCCTCAAGATACTTGTTTTCTAGTGCATCCAACCAGAGGACTTGTGAGTATCCGACCTTTGTAGCATCTGTTCCTGCAAGTAGACTAGCAGCATAGTTCCCACTTGCCTTTGCTGACCCTGTTCCCCCTCTAACTGCACGTACATACTTATCACTAACATAGATCTTGACTGGACTAAAGCCTTCTTTGAAATAAGGACCAACAGGGCTCAGTATTATAAAATACAAGTATTCAGAAGATGGTTTTACACCAAGTTTTGATTCTGTACCAACCATTGTTGGGCGAATGTAAAGAGAACTCCCTGGAGCGTCAGGAACCCACTCAGTTTCAATCTTAAGGAGACTTTTCAATGCGTCTAGAGCAAAATCAGAATCAACCTCAGGCATGACCATTCGTCTAGCTGATATGTTGAAGCGTTCGAAATTGTTTTCAGGTCTAAAAAGAAGAACTCTATCACCTCTGCGGTATGCCTTCATTCCCTCAAAAATTCCCTGACCATAATGAAGACAGATTGCTGCAGGACTCAGAGAGAGCGGACCATAAAGATGGATTTTCGCGTCAGTCCAATGATCGTTAACATAACGCATAGAGAACATATGATCTGAGAATTCAGTGCCGAAAGGAATTTTCAACACATCTGAGGGTTTTTGCTTTCTTGATTCTATTGGAACCAAGTTGATGTCGATTTTCATTTCAAGACACAAATCAAAAGAAGCAACGGTGCCTCTTAAGAGATGGGTTCGGCAAGAGAACATCAATCATGCAATTGTATATGATTCGGAAAATACCTTTAAGTCAACCTGAATGCTACAGAACACATTTACACACTAGGAGAAGCATACGATGAGTCACCACGAAGGATCTCCACCGGATGATGCGTATTATGTAGACCCCAAAGAGGTCCTCTCGCAATATAGTGTGGAGTGGGTTTCTTTGAGGAAATCCTATGATGAGATAAAGAAACAACTCCTAGAAGTCCAAGCAGATCTATCAAATATCGATCGCAGGCTGGAAAGCAAACAGATTTCAGACCAAGAGCACATTAAACTCTACCGCGAAAAATGGGCAGAGTCAACGCAAATTGTCCAAGTGAAACGAGAAGTAGAAAGTAGGTTATTTGAGATTCAGAAAGAGATTCGAGCCGCTAATCGTCAATTGAAGCAGGCTGAAGAAGAACGGATGCGACGTGAAAGAATCGAGCAAGAGAAATCTAATGCTATGATAGAATGGATGTCATTAAAACAAGGTTTCGACTTAACAAACGCACGCAGGAACGAGATTAATGCAGAATCCGACAAACTGGAACTAGATAGAAGAAGCGGCAAGGTGTCTGATGAAGAATATAGAAAACGACGCATTGAACAGTTCCGACAACTTGCTGAACTGAGTACTGTCGAGTCAGATGTAAAACGTCGTCTTGCAGAGCTTTTGGAAATAATCAGAAAATAGATTGTAGAAGGTAGTTATCTTTATTGGAAATGAAAAAAGGAATGAGTGCAGAACCCAATAAAGGGCTCTGCTTTGTTTAATTTATACTCGATGACCTTGAGCAATCATAGCATCAGCTACTTTCAGAAAGCCTGCAATGTTTGCACCAACAACATAGTTGCTCTTGGCACCGAAATGTTCAGCTGTTTTATAGGCATTGGAGTGAATAGCCTGCATTATCTGTTTGAGTTTTGCATCAACTTCTTCGCGGGTCCAGAAGAAACGCTGGCTGTTCTGTGCCATTTCAAGCCCGGATACTGATACTCCTCCAGCATTTGCAGCCTTTCCTGGTCCGAATAGAATATCACTCTCTAGGAAAATTTCGATACCTTCTGGAACCGTAGGCATGTTGGCACCTTCTCCAACAGCCACACAGCCATTATCGACAAGCAACTTAGCTTCCTTCGCATCCACCTCATTCTGAGTAGCACTTGGAAGCGCAATGTCACATTTCAGACTCCAGGGAGTACCCTTTGCTGTTTCAGTATAGTCGACATTGAAGTGTTCTGCGTACTCCTTGATACGACCTCTTCGAACGTTCTTCAACTCCATGACCCAAGCTAGTTTTTCTCTATCAATTCCATCAGGATCATGAATCCAACCTGTTGAATCACTAAGTGCTATGACCTTAACACCAAGGTCGATACATTTCTCGGTAGCATATTGAGCAACATTTCCAGAACCAGAAATAACTGCAGTTTTTCCCTTCATTTCTTCGCCACGAGTCTTCAACATCTCTTCAACGAAGTAAACACAACCGTAGCCTGTTGCTTCAGGCCGAATAAGCGATCCGCCCCAACCAGCACCTTTTCCAGTCAGGACACAGGTTCCATGGTTGTCTGTTATCTTCCGATAGGCACCGTACAAAAAACCAATCTCACGACCGCCTACACCAATATCTCCTGCAGGAACATCAATGAACTGCCCAATATGGCGATAGAGCTCAAACATCAGACTCTCACAAAAGCTCTCTACCTCAGCATCAGTCTTTCCTTTCGGATCAAAGTCAGAACCACCCTTTCCTCCACCCATTGGAAGTGTTGTTAGGCTGTTCTTGAAGATTTGTTCAAAACCTAGGAATTTCAACACACCCTGCGTTACAGTAGGATGGAAACGAAGTCCGCCTTTGTAAGGACCAAGTGCAGAGTTGAATTGAACCCTGAAACCACGGTTGACCTGAATCTTGCCATCTCTATCCTTCCAAGGAACACGGAACTGAATTATGCGCTCAGGTTCTGTAATCCGCTCAAGGATAGAGTATTCCTTGTACTTAGGATACTTCTGGATGGCAGGCTCCAGACTCTCCAGTACTTCCAACGCGGCTTGATGAAAGACCTTCTGATGAGGGTCTTTTTCAACGACGCGGTTATAGACACTCTCTATGTACTTATCCAATGGTATTCACTCACCACTAGTTATACGCGGTCGAGGCGCGTGATGCTTTCCTCATAAATTAATCGGAATTGGACAAGTGTAGAGAATTTAGAAAAAGTGATTGATTTCGTTCGTTTGTTTTCAGTTTTATAAGACAAACAATCATTAACGCAGGAATCTATTGAATGGTGGTTTAAGAATATGCCAACATTCGAACAAGAATGGATTTCCCCTATTCTCGAAGTCTATAGGAAAAGGAAAATCACAGAAACACATTCAATAATCCTTGGTCTCAATCCAATCGGTCAAGCCCTTTGTCGAAATCTGTATGAACACAACAATTTCGAAACCGTTCTTTTATTCAACTCACCTGCATTCTCTTCATGGAATCGTTATCCGGTTGACTTGAAGCCTCCTGTGGTTCCAATACATGGAATGGTGACAGATGACTTAATGATCATCTTTGGTGATGTTCTAATTCGAGAGTTTGATTGGATGACGGACATGTTATTCTACATAAGAGGAAATGTACCATCAAGGTTTGTCATCTCGATTATGACTCATGATGGGCCAACTTGTGGGCAGGTATTCTCCAAGAAGGGAAACAGACTTCTGAAAAGGATGGACATTCCATTGGGTAGATCAGATTACTATGATAGTGTAACTGCTCCACTCATTAGTTCTGGTAATGCAATGGGATTGGACCCAGTTGTATTGTTCCTTGAAGAATCAAAAGACAAAGAGGTCATACTTCAGGTTGATGATGTTACAGTATATCAATCAGAAGTAGATGAAGCTCGTATGTTTCTTGAGAAAGGGCTAGATTTCCAACTTGTTGATTAATCATCTTGAAATTTAGATGATCTGCCGTAGCCAATTCGATTGCGTCCAGTCATTTGGTCAAATCGTTCATGGATATTCTGTCTTGAGATGCTATTATCACAATCAACACACATGAGAGCCTTAGTTTCTTTTGCATTTACAATATTGCCACAAGAAATGCAAGTCCAGAGTCCACCTTGGAGGAGTTTTGTCTTCCGATAGATGGCTTTCGCCATATCTCTAAGAGAATCAGGACAATCTTCAGCCACCCCTATGACTCCTTTTTCTGACCATTCACAAAGAACAGATACGAGTGTGGTCATCAACTCTATGATTCGAGTTGTCCGTTCTTCTATCTCAGCTGAGGATTCAGACTTTGTATCACGACGAGCATCAGAAATAAGAGATAACATCTCAATAAACGCGAAGAATGCTGGAGCTGGAAATCGGTCCTTTCCTTTTGCTTCTACCATTTGTCCCAAAACAGCTGAAATCATGAGAGTCTGAGTGTAGTCTTCTCGGAGGATCTTTTCAGCTTCCTCGATTATTTTCTCAGCATCAATATTGTATTTGTGAGTTTTCAAACCATGTTCATCAGCAATACTCCTAACAGACTCAATAAGTCCCATACCTTTGCTCATTAATCGATTGACTCGTCTAGCAACCGTTGAATATGGTATCCCTGCATCATTGGATAGCCTCTGTAGAAGGTCTCTAGCTGTTATACTCAATCGAAGCACGTACCTATGGTGGCATGTGAAGAATGCAGGACAACCATTTTAGGTTACCGTACTTTGATTGAAACACGACTACGGGACAAATCTCATAAAGGAATGTTCGTCGCCAACGCACGGAGGTCTCTGAATTGAAAGACTTTGACATCGTCTTGGCAAGCGGAAGTGAACACCTCAAGACTAGTTTTCAAGAGAAGGATTTTCGGGTTTTTACTTCTGCACTCAACTATGATAGAAGGAGACTATTCCCAAATGCAGACATCTACGCAAAGTTGGAAGACATTTCGGAATTGTCAGATAGACGAATCGTTGTAATTCAATCATGCACTGGTTCAGGACCTGCAGAGAAAGAGCCCTACACTACCTCCGATAGGGTTGTTGAACTACTCTTGCTCTTAGATCTCTTATCACGACCAGTGGTAGTGAAGAAGGTGGGTCATAAGAAGTACGAGTGTGAATGCATATCTCCTCCCTCACACGTAGAAGTGGTCTTGACATTTCAGCCATTTGCATTGCAGGACAAATCCTTCAAGACTGGAGAAGCAGTATCTGCCCGATGGGCTATTGAAACAATTGCTAAAGCTTGTAACAAGGTTTGGGTTGTAAATCCACATGCTCCAGATAGTTTAGACTGGGTTCAAGAACTTCGAGACAAGAACTTGTATGAATCAATTGATGTAATTCCCGAACTTGTGAAGCTTGCTGAGAAGCAATTTGGTTTCAATAAAGCTGTCTTAGTTACTCCAGATGAAGGGGCTCAAGAGCGATACCAGATAGATGGATTTGGAAAGAATCGCGAGAATTCCTACAAGATTGATATCACCGGAGACTTGGATGTTAGGGATAAACAAGTGATTATAGTAGATGATCTCACAAAGAGTGGCAGCACTCTTTTGAAGGCAGCTGATCGGTTACGAAACCAGGGCGCAGATGATGTAGGAATGATTGTAGCTCATGTGTTGCCACTAATGGAAAAGGGGGAAGAGCTTCTCGAAGAACTCATTGAAAGAGCGAGAGGAATGATTGTCACTACAAATACAGTTTGCACTGAGACCTTCTGCGAGAAAAATCCTCATCTAACGTATGATATTGTAGAAAAATTGGTTGAAGTTCTGAAATAGAGAAGATGTAATTAGACGTAATCTTCAGCCCTACCAGTTGCGCTCCAGGCTTTTGCACTTATCCTCTCGGCAAGATTACGTTTCTCTAAATCAAGAAGTGCCTGAACTACGTCATTTTGATTGCACTCAATGTTTCGACGTTTGAGAACTGACGTTATAGCATTAGGCCTGTGGGCGTCAGCTAAGATTAGCTCGAGTATTTTACGTTGCAGCTCAGTAAGGTCCTCGCTCATTGTAACCAATGAAGTCGGCTTCGATTGGGTTCTTAAGCCTATCTCTGCAACCAGACTACGAAAATAATTGTACGAAACCCTTTTCTCTATGACATCAACAGCGCCACTGGTTATACAATGGTCGAAGACAGAGAGTATCACATTGGGATTGCTGCTGGAGAGATTCCAAAACTAGTTTTACTACCAGGTGATCCTGACCGAGCTAAAGCTATTGCAATGAATTTCTTTGATGAACCTGAAGAGATTGCAAGAAAACGAGAATATTGGAGTTTTAGAGGGAAGTGGAAAGGGATTCCAGTTGCAGTATGCTCAACTGGTATTGGTTGTCCTTCTGCTGCAATTGCAATTGAAGAACTTGTCAAGGTGGGCTGTACAACATTCATACGCGTGGGCACCTCTGGAGCAATAAGCCGTGATGTTAATACAGGAGACATCGTCATCTTTACCGGTGCAGTGAGGGATGATGGAACCTCCAGACAATATGTTCCAATAGCTTATCCAGCTGTCGCAGATCCTTCAGTTGTCCTAGCTCTGAAAAATGCTGCTCGGGATAGAGGAGTAACCTATCATGTTGGAATCGGACACAGTAAAGACGCGTTCTATAGTGAACATCCAGAACTTGTTGCAGATCCTGAAGGAACAAGACGAAAATGGGAAATGATGAGAGGATCAAAGGTACTTGCTACCGAAATGGAAGCTGCCGCATTGTTTGTAATCGGAAATCTTCGAGGCGTCAAAGTAGGCACAGCATGTGTTGTGATTGGAGAAAATGTTGAGAAAGAGGCAAAGATTGTAGGCAAACCTCCTATTGATGACCTAGTATCGATTGCACTCGATGCCATTATCTCAGTATAGAATTGAAACCCTCTAGATGCCTTCAAACCACACTTTCTTCTGAACTGCCATGTGAATTTGCTCTATAGTCCTCTTATCCAAACCTGTAAGAGTCACAAGCTGATCAGGACTTGTTGCCACGAGATCAGTTGTTGTTGATATTCCAGAATTGAGAATCTGATTGATTGTCGGCTCAGGAGTACCTAATTCAGTGAGAAGTGTGCGAAGATCAGCAACAGTCGCATCACTTGCTTTTGGTGGTGCGACATCCGGCATCTCTGCTTCTATTGGATCTTTTTCAGTTGGTGCAGGAGCAGAAGGAGGTACATCAGATTTCAAAGCACTAAGTTCTGTCAACTCTCTAACACCATATTTCTGAATGAAGGAAGGACGTAGAAAAATTATACCAAGAATGAAGGAAAGAAACAGGAATGGAATCAAGAATGTGCTACTTATGTCGATGCCCACAATCCCAGTAATTCCAGGAGCAATCAGTCCATCAGTTATTCCTTCGGTAAACAGCGTAGTCCAAGACTCACCAGCTAGGTCTGTGAATAATATTAGATAGATTGGAGAGAAGAAACCAAAACCTCCAGCCTCATAAATGATGAATTCTCTGAACATATCTCTTCTAGCAGCAAATACGACTATTGAAGGAAAAATAGCAATTCCTAATGAGATGAAGAACCAGATAACATAGACATTCCAAAGCATATCTAGGATTAGCGGATCAACCACGCCAACACCCATTGCTTTGATCACTGCTGCAACAAAGAAGATAATTAGTGGGATTACAGCACCAGTCACAATCCCATGAGCATATCTCATACCTAAACACACCTCAGAAGCGGTTACCGATAGAATTTGTGTTGAGCGATTCTTTTAGGTGTTTTGCGGATTTCCTCAACCAGTAGTAACGATTTAGTACAATAGATTAAGGTCCGTCATCCTTATGAGGTTCATAGAACCATGCAAGAAAGAAGTGATGCTACTGAAGCCCTTTTTCGTCGTTGGGACAAGACCTGAGATTATCAAGATGGCACCTATTATTCATGAATGTGAAAATAGAGGAATTGAGTATTATCTCCTTCATACAGGTCAGCATTATTCTAGGAATTTGAGTAACCTATTCTTTAGAGACTTGGATTTGAAGGATCCGCAAAAGAATCTCAATATCGGATCAGGTTCACATTCAGAGCAGACCGCGAAAGCATTAATCGGAACTGAGAAAGAATTAATGAAGGAAGAACCAGATGTTGTTCTAGTTCAGGGAGATACTAACGCAGTTCTATCAGCAGCTCTTGCGGCAATCAAGCTCAATATACCTGTAGGTCATGTTGAAGCAGGCTTGAGAAGCTACGACATTAGAATGCCAGAGGAACACAATCGAAGATTGACAGATCACATATCGGAATTTCTTTTCGCACCAACTCAGAAGTCAGCTGATATTCTCAAAGGAGAAAACATCTGGGGAAAGATATTCGTTACAGGAAATACAGTGATTGATGCACTTGAAGGACTAATGCCAAAAGCGAAAGGAAGGTCAACTATTGCAGATGAGTTGGGTCTAAGTCATTTTGCATTACTAACAATGCATAGAGCTGAAAACGTTGATGACAAACTCACACTTGCTGGACTTGTCAAGGGACTTTTAGATCTTCAAACCGATATCATATTTGCTGCGCATCCGAGGACAATATCAAGATTGACTGAATTCGGATTGATAAAAAGCATAAAGGGAAGTGATCGGATTCGAATTATTGAACCTCATGGTTATCTTGATTTTCTTGCACTAATGGAATCGTGTTCATTCGTATTGACTGATTCTGGAGGAATACAAGAAGAGGTTACAGCGCCTTCAATAAACAAGAAAGTGTTTGTTCTCAGAACTTCCACCGAACGCCCAGAAGCAGTAGCTTCAGGCCATGCAACAGTTGTAGGAGTGGACCCGGATAAATTTCCAAGCATTATCAGAAAGGAAATCAATGAGGGGCTCGTAAAACATAGAGATTGTCCTTATGGGGATGGTCAAGCTTCGAAAAGGATTGTAGATATACTCTCAGAGCATCTTAGATAGTGTTTTTGGATATAAATGCGCAAATCAACTAGAATAAGTTAAAACGCGCTATAAAGGCTGTTTCTAAGCATATCCTTATAAGTGTCCTAAACGAGGTCTAAACCACCCTTTTGGAGGAGTAATGAAGAAATGACTTTCATCGTTAAGAAGGCAGTGCAAGACTACGCAAAGAAGAAGAAGCTACAAGTAAGTGGAGACTTCTACGGAGCACTTGACAAGAAGATCGAAATGCTTCTAGACAAAGCTGCCAAAAGAACAGGCGAAAACAAGCGTAAGACACTCAAATCTTACGACTTGTAAAGTTGAGCCTATTGATGCCGGGAGTGGAAGCATAATTCAGTGCTTCCACAACCTTTTTTCTTCTATCCAATTTTTCCAAACTTGAGGAGAAATGCTGTATGTATAAAGTCTGCCTGACAAATGATGACGGTCCTCGCAGTGAAGGTATGTTGAAGCTAGCTGAAACTCTTATTGGCACTGTTGAGCTTGTTGTTGTAGTACCCGATGGACAGAGGAGTGCAACAGGCAAATCATTGACACTGAAGAGACCGATACGAATAACAGAGAAGCATGAAAGAAACGGATTTCCATTTGTTTCTCATGATGGTGCACCTGCAGACTCGGTAATTTTAGCTCAAGCATTCTATGACGATATCGACCTTGTGATATCAGGAATCAATTCTGGAGCGAATGTAGGATATCAAAGCATGTTGACAAGTGGTACAGTTGGAGCAGCATTCGAAGCTGCAATCCGAGGACTACCAGCTATTGCCGCATCTCGTCAAGCATCGCCCAGTGAATGGTTTGATTCTGCTGGTTCGTATGCTGAATGTGAGAAAATGTGTGAAATCATAAAAGATCTAAGCCTAAGGATCCTCGAGAAGGGACTCCCAGAAGGAATTGACCTTCTAAACCTGAATTTCCCATCGAAATTGTCCGAAGATTCTAAGATAGTTGTAACGAAACCTGCAAAGATTCGAATGCATAACGAGGTTGAGAGAAGGACTGATCCTAATGGTAGACCTTACTATTGGTATCTGGGAATTGAGAGAGACCCTCAACCAAATTCTGATGCATACGAAGTCTTTGTCAATGGCAACATCTCACTATCTCCTGTCATTCTAGACTGGATTGATGATGATGATCTGAAGAAACTCGAAGATTTCATGGTTTAAGTTTCTCTAGCGCATTCCAAAGTTCGTCTTTGGTGGGACGTTTGAGAGCGATTCCATCGGAATCTGTAACAAGTATTCTCTTTTCTGGATTCTCAACGATTTTCCCAATTACTCTCGCTGTAATCCCTCTGGAGTGAATTGTATTAACAACTTCGTTTACATTTTTATCATTGCAGCAGATAATCATACATCCGCTGCTTATTAGCTCCATGGGACTAATTTCTAAAGCATTACAGATTTCAACTGTAGAATCATCCAGGGGTATTGCATCACTATAGATCTCAAACCCAACATTACTTGCATCACATATTTCATGCAGTCCTCCTGAAAGTCCTCCTTCAGTAGGATCATGCATTGCTGTCACAAAACCAGTTTCAAATGCTGCAATTCCTTCAGCAACAACACTGATTTGAGACCTCAATCTTTTTGCATGTTCTATTGTCGTAGCTCCAATTCTTCGAGCAAGATATTCCTCGCCTTCCGTTGCGAGTATTGCAGTGCCTTCAATTGCAATCGTCTTGGTAACTATTATTGAGTCGCCAGGTTTTGCACCAGATGAGGTAGTGTATTCTCCATAATCTGAAACACCAATCATGAAACCTGCAACTATGGGTCGATCAATACCTTCAGTTACTTCCGAATGTCCACCAGCTACAGCAATACCAAGGATATTGCAGGCTTCATCTATCTGTTGCATGATTTGTTGAAGTTGATCAGATGTGTAATCTTTTGGAAGAATTATAGAGGCTAGAAACCAGCGAGGTTTGACACCGAATGTAGCTATGTCATTCGCATTTA
>JBHLRQ010000039.1:0-2586 GCA_048882385.1 Candidatus Thorarchaeota archaeon
TGGGGATACCGGAACAGAAGCACCATGGTCCGAGTACCACATTTCAACGGTTCAAAGAAAGCAGCAAGAATTGAACTCCGTTGCCCTGACTCCACTTCGTCACCTCACCTTGTTATTGCTGCCATACTCGCAGCAGGACTGGATGGAATCACAAGGAAAATAGAACCACCAAAACCAACAGACAAAGACCTCTATGAATCTGGAGTTGCTCTCAAGTCTCTTCCAGGAACATTGGAAGAAGCTCTTGATAATTTGAACGAAAGCAAAATGATAAGGCAGGTTCTTGGTGATTCCGTGATAGATGCCATAATTTCCATTCGGAAGCGAGAATGGAAAGAATATATTGAATGCACGGGAAATCCCGGTAGTTCAGAAATAACGGATTGGGAAATCGAGAGATACTTACACGTGAATTAAACTTCAGAGATACCTTCCAAAAGACTTCTATCTTACCAGAGAGTGGAATATTCCATTGGAGGTCAAAATCCATGCCAGCATTTGAAAGTAAAGAGCAATTCGTTATGGTGTTCAACAAGTTCTGGGAGCGTGCTAAGACTCATGATGAGATAATGGAAAAACTCGCCAAGTCTCAAGTTGTGGTCCGATTTGATATTGAGGATCCTGAGGTTCATATGACAATCAACTTTAGGGATCCTGGACCAAATGGTGAAATTGGTACGCTTACATTTGATAGTGATGTTGAGCCCGAGATATCTGTCTGGTCAAAGTCCGAAACCACAAACAAGTTCTGGCAAGGCAAACTGAACACAACAGTTGCAATGGCAAGGGGACAAGTCAAATTAGATGGATCTGTTGCAAAGGCGCTAGGGCTTTTGTCGAAAATAAAACCACTCTATGAAGTATTCCCTGAAATCCTCAAGGAGGAAGGACTTGACAGCATGTTGTTATAGTATCAAAAGTAAAGTATATATTCGCAAATTCCTCAACAGAGCTCGTATACGATAATTAATTATTGTTAATAAGGTGAAAGAAATGGCAGCAGTAACAAAAGAAATGAGCATCGGTGAAGTGGTCATGAAATGGCCCGAGTCAGCTGGAATATTCATGCAGTATGGGTTGCACTGCTACGGATGTGCCGCTGCAAGGTACGAATCCATTGAGCAAGGTGCTCAGGCACACGGTATTGATCCTGATGCCCTCATTGAAGCTATAAACGAAGAGATTGAGAAGAAGGAGAAATAGATTCCTTCTCGAGCCCTCTGTTTGGAGGGACTAGTTCCTATTTTTCACTTGGTTTGATTCGACCGTAGAGTCGTCCAGTTTCTTCCTCAGTCATTTCAAAGCTATGTTCAGGGTCAGGAAAGGTTCCTTTTCGAACCTCTTCCGAATACTCAGAAACGGCATTCTTGATCAATTCACGCACATTTGCATATTTCTTAACGAACTTTGGTTTGAAATCTTCAAAGAGTCCAAGCATGTCCCAAATCACAAGCACCTGACCATCACAGTGTGGTCCAGCTCCGATACCAATCGTAGGGATGTTGACAGACTCTGTAATTAGCTTGGCAGTTTCTGAAGGAACTAGCTCGACGACCATGGAGAAGGCTCCAGCCTCTTCAAGTTTCTTAGCTTGCTCGACTAACATTTCCGCCATATCTGCAGTCCGGCCTTGAATACGATAACCACCCAGCTGGTATATTGACTGTGGAGTAAGACCTATGTGGCCCATTACAGGGATGCCAGCATCAACGATAGCTCGCACAATATCAACAACTGCATCAGTCGCTCCTTCAATCTTCACCGCTTCGGCACCTCCATCTTGGAGCATCAAGCCGCAGTTTTCAAGTGCCTGTTGAACACTTACTTTGTAAGACATGAATGGCATATCACCGATGATGAGACAATCAGGACGTGCACGAGCGACTGCAGCACTATGATGTATGACATCCTCCAATGTTACAGGAATTGTGCTCTCATACCCTAGCAGTGAGTTGCCTACAGAATCTCCGACAAGAATCATGTCAACTCCGACCTCACTGAGTATTGCAGCAGTTGGCGCATCATAGGCAGTTAGCATGACTATCTTCTTGCCCTTCTTCTTCATGAGACGAATACTATGAGTGGTCTTTCTAGCCAATGGTCTATCTCCATCATTCCAAGTATAAAATGCCCTTGATATATATTCGTCACGCAGAATGCATAATGTATATACATTCCAGATAAATGCAGATTTTGGCTCTAGAGGTCGATGTCTTTCCTTCTGAATCTGCGCTTATACAACTCCATTCCAACGATTGCGGGTAATGATGCCAATATAACAAGTGCCCAGTCATATAGCGTGAGGGGAGCAAAGTAGAAATTCAGACTAAAATCTGACAGAATCTGCTGGACCAATGGAACATACATGAGCAGAAAATGAGCTAGGTAGATCAATCCCAGAAGAATCACGAATATCCAGGTTCCCGGTTCTCTAAGACTTTTAGACAATGGCAAATTGATACGTCGGATTATCAGGACCATTGTGCTCTCAACGATGAGAATGACTGAGAGCAACATTACAGTTGCTTTGAATACTGAATCAATTGGACCATAGAATCCGAGATTATTCTCTGGATAGACCTCGAC
>JBHLRQ010000039.1:2686-22670 GCA_048882385.1 Candidatus Thorarchaeota archaeon
ATTCCAGCATCGCTCATTGCGAGAGCCAGAGCATCGTTGACACCATCTCCGGTCATAGCTACAACACGTTTCTGGTCCTGGTATCTCTCAACAATCACCTGTTTGTGATCAGGATTTACCCTCGCGAACACATTGGTTCTAGCAAAATCATCATCACTGATTGATTCAATCTCAGTGCCCTCAACGGCGATTGAGTTCTCTCCGAAGATTCCAAGATCCTGTGCAATTGTCTTGGCTGTAGCAGAAGCATCGCCAGTAATCATTATCACATTGATTCCTGCGCTGTGGCAATCTTTTACAGCCTCTCGAACACCTTCTCGCGGGGGATCAACAATACAAGCGAATCCGAGGTAAATGAGGTTTTGCTCTGTCTTCTCACGAGCATCCTTACCTGTGGGTACACTATCTAAATGACGATAAGCAAGGGATATCACACGGTATCCCTTAGCGGCAAATTCAGTAGTCATTGTTCTTACTCGATTTACAACATCAGTGGTTATTTTCGTGGGTGTGTCCTTCCCGTCAACAAATGCGCATTTTGGTAATAGAACCTCGGTTGCACCCTTGCTAAATGCAACGAATTTCTTTCCATCTTTGCATATTTTTGACATCCGTTTCAGTTCTGATTCAAACGGGAACTCGTGCACAATCTCATACTTCTTCAGTATTGCATCTTCATCCAAGCCACTCTTTCTGAAAAGAGTCAAGAGTGCGGCATCAGTTGGGTCACCCAATGGTCTCCAGATTGTACCCTGATCAGGAAGTTCTTCCTTGACAATCTCTGAGTCATTGTTTATACCTCCGCACACAACGAGACGGTAGAGACCTTTCCAAGAAAATATGTCCTTTACTTCATCTTCTTCAACCTTGAGAGTAACAACATCGTCTACACCTTTCAACAAGTAAATGCCACCGACTGGGTCATAGCCATCACCTTTCACAGAATACAGATTATGCGTGTCCCAACAATACTTGACAGTCATTTGATTTCTTGTCATAGTTCCAGTCTTGTCACTACAGATCACACTGACTCGTCCAAGACTCTCAACTGCAGATAAATCGCGGATGATGACTCCCTTCTTTGCCATCGCGAGAACTCCAGTGAGGAGGACAATGGTTGTCAATAGAGGGATGTTGATGGGCATTATTGTCATAGCGCGAGTAATTCCTTCTTGAGCACGTGCCATTATGAAATCAATACTAAGATCAACCACTCCAGTTCCATTTACAATTGGATAGAGGAACACTTGCCAAATGAGTGACACAGCCATGAGAACGATGGCAGCAATTCCTAGGTATTTCGCTAGCAGATTGGTTTTCCTTCGAAGAGGTATATCTCCTGTGTTTAACTCTCCCAGAGTTCCTTGAATCTTTCCGATCTCTGTTCGACCTCCGGTGGCAGTGGCAACAACAGTAGCCATTCCCGTCGACACATAGGAACCGAAGAAAACCATGTTTCGCATGTCAGTTAGAGGTGCATCAGCATGGACAGTAGATGCACTATCCTTCATTGCAGGTACACTCTCACCGGTCATTGAGGCTTCATCAGTTGTGAGATTAGAACAAGTAATTATTCTCGCATCTACAGGAATCCGATCACCCTGTTCGAGAATTACCACATCCCCAGGAACCATTCCCATTGGCGGGATGCTCTTCTCATTTCCGTCTCTAATAACACGGGCTTCGCCAGCAGATAACTGTTCTAGAGCTTCCAATTTCTTTTGAGCGCGATATTGTTGAACAATTGCTACTAACGCATTTACTGCTACCACTCCAAGCCACACAAGTGCTTGAGCCATTTCGTTCTCATCTGATGGAAATAAGTAAGCGATGAAGATCAAGGCAAAAGAGCTGATGATGTATATAGTGATTAACCAGTTTAGAATTGGGGCGATGTAAACCTTCCAAAAGGGTCCACGAACTTTGGGGATGGTGTTTTCACCGTGTTTACTGAGTCTCGATTTTACTTCATCACTGGACAGACCTCTCTTTGGGTCAACCTGAAGCGCCCCGTAGACTTCATCGAGAGGTATAGAATGATACGGTCGAACGGAATTATCCTGTGTGATGGCGTCTTCTTCCGACAAAGCTGCTACCTCTCTAAGGTTATTATTGCTGTAGAAAGACTACAGATAAATCAAACTCGAATGGTCCTTCCCTCAAGTCCGATAATAGCTCGTTGAGTTGAGGAACCTTTTGAAGGTTTCCGGTTTGGTTTTTGCATTGCATTACCGGTGCCGATAGGTTCATCTGGACTTATGAGGCGTGGGACGTGCCGCACTCTGAAGAAACTCAACGGTGCAGATTATGGATTATTATTGGCAAACCACCTCCTCTAAAGAGTCAAAAACTGATGGGACCAAGATTATTGCAGCGATCATCATTTTGATGATTGTAATATCCACAGGTCTTGTCTTTGTTTTTCAAGTTGGACCATTTGGAAGAAGTGGAAATAATAGCCCAGTCAGAGTCGCGGTATTGGATTCTGGGATCAACCAAGACTTCACATTACAAGGAAGAGTTGTAGCTGAGAAGAGTTTCATAGAAACTCAATACGGCTACGATGTAGCGGATTTGGCAGTTACTGATTCAGAACCAGAGAATGTTCCTCATGGCACATTGGTTGCCAAGCTAGTAGCTGAAACCTATAATGCACTGATTGTCAATGGAAAGGTCTTGAGTTCAGATGGAACTGCGACTTCAATAGCTCTAGTAGAAGCCATTTACTGGGCTGTAGAACAGAACTGTAGTGTCATCTCAATGAGCCTTGGTGCGGACCCAGTCTTTGGAGATCCCCTTGAAGCTGCTGTCGATTGGGCGTTCTCACAAGGCGTTGTTGTTGTTTCATCAGCAGGAAACGAAGGTGAAGGAGGACTGATTGGGACAAGCATCTCTTCACCAAGTTTGTATGATCGCTGTATTTCTGTAGCAGCTGTATACGAAAATGGCGAACCCACAGAGTTTTCATCAACTGGTCCAACATATGAGAGATTCATGAAGCCAGACATCACTGCAAATGGATGGGCAACTGATTCAGGAGGGCGTTACTATGGAACCAGTTTCGCATCACCAAGAGTTGCAGGAGCAGCTGCAGATCTCATAGGATACTGCGAAGCCAACAATATCACTTACACTGCTGGAACAATCATAACTGCTCTCCTTAAGGGAGCTACTCCAATGGATGAGTATCCAAGCTATGTTGTCGGTACAGGGTTGCTTAATGTTCAAAACTCACTGAATCTTATAATCGAAAATTCGGAAGAGGGCGAGCTTCCAGCAGTCAGCTTGGCGTTTCCAAGCACTCTACCGCTGGATTATGAGAGAATATTCTTGGGCGATACCTATGTATTCTACATTCGTCTGTTCACATCAGGATACACGACATTTGATGTCAGCGTTGATAGTGCTACACCAGAGATTTTTGATATTCCTTCAACCCTGGAGGTGAATCAGACTCTTCTATTTCCTCTAACTATAGACATACCTAGTACTGGGTTATCTGTTGTTAGTGCTACAATAGAATTTTCTTCATCTGATTTTGGCGACACTGAACTTCAGATGTCTTTTGATGTTGCAGATCCAATCGCGAGAGTAGCATTTGATATTAGTCATTCAACATGGTCAATTGATTCATACTATGGCCAGTTTCGTGAGTTCTACAAAGATTTGGCTGCTAATGATATCTCTGTAACTGAAATACGAAACAGTTCTGCAACAACACCATCGTTCCTGCAGGAATTCGACTCTGTTGTTATTCTAGATCCATGTGTCTATGATTTGAATGAAACCAATCCATATGATCCAACCTACTACTCGTTGCCCTTCTCAAACAATGAAAAACAAGCATATCAGGACTACTTTGATTCAGGCGGGGGCATTTTCCTTGTGGGTCTTTCTTCTGAAACAACAAATGTCACTCAAGTAAACGATTTTCTCAGTTGGTCTGGATTCTCACTCACAAATTTGGAAGTGCCCTCTGGCTCTAGTCCGGAGCTCGTTGACAATCTCGACTCACATATCATCACGTCAGGAGTGTCAGGATTTCATTACTTAGGAGCAACAATCCAAATACCTACAGACGGTCATCGTCTAGCAAGATATGGAGGAATGCCAATTTTGGGTTACAAGGAAGGTGGAGGTGGAGGAAAGATTGTTGTCACCGGAAGTAACTACTTTGTGGATAACTATGCTTTCTTGGGAGAGTATGGAGCAGGTGACGATGCTTTAATTGCACTTCGAATTGTGGCATGGACAGCTGGAGTGTTGTAATACTAGCTAAGTGTATCTCGATACACTATGATTGCCGGAATATTGTTTCTTTAAATATAAGAAGTAGTTAATTGGAGATACTAACAACCTTTCCGAGTCGAAGTCGGAACATGCCGGTGACTCAGGTTCGTCCTTGGTCGCCGGCTCACCGACGCTTTTTTTCTTGTCACTACCAGCAGGCTTAACATAAGCATAGTATGGCACATTTCAAACTTGGAAGTGATATTGAGATTTGTCAAGAGCCACGAAAGCGTCCTACTCTGTGTTAATTGCAGTAACGCTGGCGCATTTCTTGAACCATGTATACACTGGAGCGCTGTCCCCTTTCCTTCCACTCATCCAAGCTGAACTATTCCTAAATTATACCCAAGTAGGAATAATAACTAGTGCGGCAGTCGTAGCAATGACAATATCTCACTTTATAGTTGGCTATCTTGGTGACAGAGGAGCTCGCTGGCGGGATACGTTCATCGCGAGTAGTATTCTGGCAAGTGCTTTGACAATGATACTCACGAGCTATTCTCCTGGGTTCGTGGTCCTTGCTGTGTTTCAGCTCTTCCTAGGGATTGGAGCGTCAGGATATCATCCCAGTGTCTTCCCAGCTCTTGCAGAGAAGTTTCCACAGAAGGACTTAGCCAAGGCGACAGGAATACAAGCCATGGGTGGACTCATTGGCATGGCAGTAATTCCATTTCTTGGTGTGACTCTCCTAATTTGGCTTGGTGGATGGAGACCTTCACTGATTGCTCTGGGACTGATGGGTTTCATCATCTTCGTACCTTTCATCCTTCTAATGAGGAAGTCCAACATTGGATATACAGAGGGATTCATCAACAAAGAAGACGAGTGTGAAGGTGCAGACGGATGGACTAGGAATTACTACCTTGGTCTATTATTAATGGGTCTTAGAGGAATGTCATTCAGATGTACATCACTCCTGATGCCGCTTTACCTCGTTGAAACATATCCGGTTGATCTGGTATGGGCGGGATATCTTACAACAATAATGCTGAGTGCTGGGCTAGTCGGAGAGATAGCAGCATCAATTCTCTCAGACAGGATGCACAAAAGAGTACTATTCCTTATCCTATCAACTGGATTTGTTACTCCTGCATTACTTCTACTAAATTATTCGCTAAGTGAAGGTGTATTGATACTGATGCTGATAGTCATTGGATTCTTCTTCTATCTAGGTGTACCAGCTAACACAGCATTTCTGACAGAAGTGAGTCCAAAAGAGTCCAGAGGGCTTGCATTTGGACTGTTGTTCTCAGTAGGCGCAATCCCTGGAGCTGTATCACCAATCATTTTCGGAATCATTGGTGACAATTATGGACTACCTGCATCAATCCTGTTTCTCGTTATAACAACGATATTAGCAACAATCGTTGCACTATTCTTGAAGGATGTAAAACCAAACAACCGATTTGTAGAAGCAAAGCAATTTCTGGATGGCCCCCATAGTTTGGAATAGCACAGTATTTCACCTGTAGACAATCTGATATAGGGATTCAATCGGAGAGACTTCAATGTTCGACTATCATATACATCCAAATTACTCAATTGATGCAGAAGGTGAAATTGATGAATTTTGTAGATCAGCCATTGAGGTCGGACTGAAAGAGATAGCTTTCACCACTCATTTTGATACTGATCGTGTAGCAGACGACTGTTATGTCAATGTCAAAGGAAAGAGAGTGGACATTGCATCGAGTGTTTGGTTTGAAGAGTATGAGTCTGAGATTAGAAATGCTGGTGAGAAGTTTTCTGACTCTGGCTTGGAGGTTTTACTAGGAGTTGAGATAGACTGTTTCCCGGGGGTTGAGTCAAATCTCCCGGAGAAGTTCTACTCTACTGATTTCGATTTAGTCCTTGGTTCAGTTCATCTCATAGATCACATAGCCATTTCGTCAGGAGGAAGAGCAGAGGAGGCAATGAGGAAATACTCATTGGAGGAGATAGGAGAGAAGTATTTCACAGTAATGCTGGATTCGATTGATTTGGGTATTTTTGATGTTCTTGCTCACATCGACCTCTACCGTAGATTTGGTGAAGCGTATTATGGCAAGGCAATCAACAATTTATGGAAGCCATACTTGAAAGAATTAGCTGGCAAAATGAACAGAAAGGGAGTGGGTTTTGAGATTAACACGTCTTCATTGCGGAGAGGTATGACGCAACCAATGCCAAACGAACAAATTGTCAAAGCACTGAAACGAGAAGGCGTTGAAACTGTGACCATTGGTTCAGATGCTCACGCACCCAGCGAAGTAGGGCAGGGAATAGAGAGAGCTCTGAAGATTGTCAAAGATGCAGGTTTCAAAGGACCTTCAACATATAGAAAGAGAGTCCCATCAATATGGAGCCTTTCGAATCTGCAGAAACAGAATTAAGCTAGTACTCGTACCGATTTTATGGTGTTCACATGAGGAACGGAGTACCAATTATACTTGCTCTCATTGGAGGGTTCCTACTCTTCCAAGTCGGATGGGTTGGTAGTATTGGATTCATTGATGATATTGCATCCTACGCACTAGTATACTTCCCAACTATGGCGGACATAGTAACACTGATTCTCACAATACTACTATACATTGCATCAATGGGTGGTATTGCTGTTATTATTGGAGGAATTGTGATTGCAATAGACAGGATAAGCTTCGGTAAATTCATCATTGGACTAGGAGCAGGAATCGGACTTATCGGTCTGATTATCATGCTTGCTGAGGCTGTGATGGCAGGTGGAATTGATGCACTACTTGATGTGTTAACAATAATCTCACAGTCACTAGCATGGATTGGTGTAATACTCTCAATCATGGCACGACGACTGACAACTGCTGAGTGAAAGTCACATTGACTGATAATAACAATGAACGGTTACAAGAAGCTATTCAGCTCTTAGAATCAGGGACAATATCAGAAGCCATTCAGCTATTGAGAGAGCTAGTCAAAGAAAAACCTGACAAGATTGAAGCATGGTATAATCTCGGATATGCTCTATCAGAGAAAGAAGAATACGAAGAAGCTATCAAAGCATATGATGAGGCACTTGCAATTGATAACTTCATCTTTGAGATTTGGTTTAACAAAGGCAATACTCTCTATGCTATGAGGGATTTTGAAAGCGCCCGAGAATGCTATGAGGAAGCTTTGGAAATCAATCCTGATGATGCGGAAGCCTGGAACAACATCGGCAACTGCCACTCACGACTTTCTGATGGGAGAGCTGCCATAGAAGCATATACTCGAGCAGTCGCATTGAAGCCTGACTATGCTGAGGCGTTCTATAACAAAGCCAATGCCCATTTCATTGAGGAAGAGGACGAGAAAGCTATAGCTTATGGAGAACATGCGATACGACTTGATCCGTCTCTTGCAGAAATGGTGGGAAAGTGGATTAATGTAGCCAAGAACAGAATTGCTTCCAAAAAGGAAGATGAGGAGTACAAAAAACGCCAACAAGGTCAGAGTGAATAATTGATTGATTCATCAGACCTAAAAGGAATTCGAACACCATATCGCCTATGATGCCTCTCAACCCTGACCAAGCAGAGTCCCAATGGAGTATGCCAGCTCCCAAATATATCGTAGTATTCACAGTCATTCTAATAATGGGTGGAATAATCTCTGCGTGGTTAGCAGGATTGGGATATCTGCCACTGGATCCAGGAATGGTCTTCGGTATGAGCATTCTTCTAGCTACAATAATCATATGTTGCAGCTCAACACTCATGATTGGTTCCTTTGCGCAAAAGGTACCTGAATACGGAGATTTGGAAATCAGGTTCGAAGAAGGAAAGATGCGATTTGATAATGAGGAATGGGAATACGCACTCGAGATATTCAAAACCCTTGCAGGTCCGAAGTTAGATCATAAAAGAGCTCTATACTATGGAGCAAGGTGCTATGAGGAATTGAGTGATTGGGAGAACATGAAGATATTCTGTAAAGCATATTTGGAAATGACACCCAAGGACAAAGAAGTCTGGGAGATGCTGAACCGTGCTCACAAAAGGCTCTTTGAGTATGATGAAGCAGAAAAGGCTCTTGATAGAGCAAATGAGCTCTAATATATCAGCACTATTTTTTCACAGCATTTCTTAGGTACCCAATCCGTTCGATGAATAATTCAACTTGATCCCCAGGTTTTAAGAACTCGGGAGGTTCCCTTACAAAACCTACTCCAGAGGGTGTGCCAGTTGCTATGACATCTCCTGGTTCTAGTATGAAGGATTTTGAAAGAAAGGATACAATCTGGGGAACATTGAACATTAACTTCGATGTCGATGATTCTTGCTTGATAACATCATTTACCTTCGTACGCATCTTCAAATTTGATGCATCTCCTAACTCGTCCTGAGTTACGATGCAAGGTCCCATAGGACAGAAAGTATCCAGAGACTTCCCACGAATCCATTGTCCATCGTTCATCTGAAGGTCACGCGCGGACACATCATTAATCACAGTGTAGCCAGCAACATAATCGAGAGATTGCTTCTCAGGGACATCTTTGCATATTTTTCCAATCACGACGCCAAGTTCTACTTCCCAATCAATCATCGATGACACCTGTGGAATCACTATTGGATCATCAGGTCCGATAACACTAGATGGAAACTTAGCAAAGATGACAGGAAATTCAGGAACATCAGAGCTTGTTTCCTCCACATGATCTAGGTAGTTCTTGCCCAAGGCTACAATCTTTCCAGGACGAGGTATCGGAGCCTCAAGTATGACAGATTTACTCGGATGGGTCATCAATCGTTCTCCTTCAGGAGTACTTTCATACCTCTCAACAATTTGGTGTACAACATTGATTCCAGCAGGCCATTGAAGAAGATCAAGCATCGTTGTAGGGAAACTATGACCCCTCACATGATACTTTCTACCAAAATGAGAAGCAGCATCTGGGATGTCAAGTATTCCATCGTCGAGCTCTACACCGATTGAGGGTACGCCCATCCTGGAATAGGTTACAAGTCGCATATCGAGAAAAGGTATACCATCTCATTTATCCGTACTGGTGTCAAATCGAATTCTGGTGTAGCATTTGAGTGACAATCCCACATTGGACGAACTACCTGATCGAGTGTTTGTTTCGCTTGGAAGAAGAGGAATGGAACCACTGCCCTTGAAGGAGTGTACGTACGATTGTGACGGAAAAGAATTGAACCTGATAGAAGTTCACAAAGATCCGGTAGGTGGAAAAGGACTCGAAGAAGTTGAAGAGAATTGGTTAGTTGAATGCACTAAATGTAATAGACGGTTTACAATTCAGTGCATAGTACGATATAATGATGGAGAAAGAATAGATACAAGAGTGAATTTGATAGACGATACAGGAAAGAATCTTGGTTGGTTAGGAAGCTATTAGGTGAAGCAGAGTGGCCCGAAAGTACAAGATTGCAGTTCTTCCAGGTGATGGAATAGGAAGAGAGGTCATTCCTGAGGCTGTACAGGTCTTGAACGAAGCGGCTTCTGTTGAAGGCTTGAATCTTGAAATGCATGAATTCGAATGTGGGGGACAATACTACCTCAAGAATAAGAGAGAATGGTCTGAAGAGGCTGAAATGTTCACAAAGACCGAAGCTGACGCCATCTTACTAGGCGGCGTTGGAGCAATGGACTCAGTTGGCAATATGGTCAGATTGTCAGATGGAAATATGGCAGGATACAATATCGTAATTGGACTGAGACAAGAACTTGAACTCTATGCCAATGTCAGACCAGTGAAATTGTTCAGCGGTGTTCCATCGCCCCTAGCTAATAAGGAACCAAAGGATATTGACATGGTGATTGTGCGAGAAAACACTGAAGGGCTCTATACTCCTGCAAGGGGAAGAGTTTCAGAATCTGATAGAAATTTGGCATTCGACCTTCGATTAATCACAGCAGAGGCCTCAGAACGTATTTCTAGATATGCATTTGAGCTTGCCATGAAGCGGGATGGTGCTCCAATTGATGGCAAAAAGCGAGTCACATGTGTTGACAAGAGTAACCTTCTTGCAGGCTGCAAGCTATTCAGAGAATCATTTGACAAAATTGGTTCTGAATTCAAGACAGTTTCCAAGGATTATGCATATGTTGACGCGTGGACACTCTTGGCTCTAAGACAGCCAGAATTCTATGATGTTGTTGTAGCACCGAACGAATTTGGTGATATCATCAGCGATCTAGGAGGAGGAATTCAAGGAGGCTTGGGTGTCGCGCCTTCAGGAAATATCGGAGATAATCATGGTATGTTTGAGCCCGTACATGGCTCCGCACCAGATATTGCAGGAACAGGAAAAGCAAATCCAATTGCAGCTATTCTTTCAGCATCTATGATGTTGGAATGGCTGGGAAATAGATCAAATGATAGAGGTCCAGTCGAAGCAGCCAATTTGATTAGAAATTCCGTTGAAGAAGTACTTCATGAAGGGCAGGTTCGTACGAACGATTTATGTCTTGGAAGATGGGAGAAAGTTAAGCCATCGACAACTCTTGAAGTTGCAGTAGCAGTCATCAAGAGAATGATGAGGTGAGAGGTTGGGAAAAACTTTAGCTGAGAAGATACTGGCAAGCCACACCAACGACGGGAAAGCTAGTGCTGGGGAAATAATTGAAGCACGTATCGATCTTCTAATGGTGCATGAAGTTCTGGGATCGAGAATAATGCCTATTCTAAATGAAATGGGTTTTAAGAAAGTCTGGAATCCAAACAGAGTTCTTGTCGTCAACGATCATTGGGCACCTGCTTCAGACATTAATGCAGCCGAAATTCACAGAAGAAACAGGAATTTCGTAAAAGAACAAGGCATCACAAACTTCTGTGATGTGGACTGTGGAATATCACACCAAGTTCTCCCTGAGAGAGGTTTGGTTGTTCCTGGAGCGCTAATAGTTGGTAGTGATTCGCATTCAACAACATATGGAGCATTCAATGCCTTTTCAACAGGGCTAGCAGCCACTGACTCAGCATTGATTCTAGCTACTGGAGAGTGCTGGTTCAGAGTGCCAGAAACTCTCAAGATCGTCGTGGTTGGCGAACTACCAAATCGGGTCATGAGTAAAGATCTGATACTCAAGATAATCAGCGAGTTGGGGCCTGATGGAGCGAACTACCAGTCCATGGAGTTCCAGGGCTCAACCATCAATTCCATGAGTGTTGGCGAAAGAATGACTATGTGCAACATGACTGTGGAGGCAGGAGCGAAATGTGCTCCAATGCCTATCAATCAAAATGTCAGGTTCTGGATGGAAGATTATGCTCCAAGAAAGAAATGGAAGGAAGTTACAATTGATTCTGATGCTGAGTACGCAGATGAACGTAAGTATGACCTCTCTGATGAACCACTGGAACCAATAGTTGCTCCTCCAGATCTTCCCACAAATGGAAAACCTGTCGCTGAGGTTGCAGGAGTCCCAGTTGATCAAGCATTCATAGGTTCCTGTACAAATGGAAGGATAGGGGACTTGATAACTGCTGCAGAGATTCTGAAAGGCAGAAAGGTGCACGATGGAGTTCGGCTCATTATAACTCCAGCAAGTAAAGCAACATTCATGGAGGCTTTGGAGAGGGGAATAATCAAGATTCTAATGGATGCAGGAGGGATCGTCACAAACTCCACATGTGGAGCTTGTGTGGGCGGGCATCTAGGAGTCCTCGGGGCAGGAGAAGTGTGCATTTCAAGTACAAATCGCAATTTTAGAGGACGCATGGGACATCAGGACTCACGAATCTATCTTGCATCTCCTGCAACAGTAGCTGCGAGCGCTCTCAAGGGCGTAATAACAGACCCACGGAGTGTGTGAATAATGCCTAAAGACTTTGGGAACATAACTGGTCGCGCCTGGGTTTTCGGAAACAACATCAATACGGACCAGATAATCCAAGGGCAGTATCTCACCCTACTTGACTACAATGAGATGGCGAAACATACATTCGAAATCCCAAGACCAGTCTTTGCGTCAAAGGTGAAAGAAAACGATATCGTGATTGCGGGACGTAATTTCGGGGGCGGATCATCTCGAGAGGAAGCTCCAAAGGTCCTTTTGCATAGTGGCGTGGGCTGCGTTGTCGCAGAGTCTTTCGCACGGATATTCTATAGAAATTCATTCAATGTCGGTCTCCCTCTTATGATAATCCGAAACATCGGGAAATTGGTCAAGGATGGCAAAATAGTGACAGTGGATCTCTGGAAAGGCACACTATCAATAAAGGGTGATGGAGCTGTCTTGCATGGTCAACCACTTCCTGAAAAAATGGTAGAAATACTTCGTGCAGGTGGGGCAGTTCCCTGGTTCAAAAAGCATTATTGATGGGCTGACGTTAAACCGGTTGGAAAACACTAAAAGGAGTAACGCTGACAATCGTTCAGATATTTTCTTTGTGAGGAAACTGGATGAACGTAATCGTCTTTTTACTAATCAGTTTGGTACTTCATGCAATACCTATTCCTTTCAGGAGTAGTATGCTTAGACCAAATAATCTCATCAGATGGCTACCGTTACGTCTTATTTGGGGAACAGTTGCATGGGTAGTCATCTGTCTTGTGATGGTTTCAACTCTTCCGTGGGCTCTACTTTCACTAGTACTCAGCCTTGGAGCACTATTGGTCTTCTCAAGTGGATTTCGTGGAGGAGCTATTGAAGAGGTACTTCAAGGAATTCGCGTTCCACTTACCTGTGTTGGATTACTAATTATTATTCTGATACCAACATTCTCAGGTTTCATCAGCTGGACTGCAGATGTTTCCAATGCACAATACTTTGATAGTAAAATCATCGAAACTGACGAAGATTTGTTCAACACATCAATTCCTGACAATATGGTCCGGTTAGTTACAGAGGAGTACGCAATCTATGTTGCGCGTCAACATCTCTCACCTTTTGGGTCCAACGTATACGTAGCAGCGGCACATATCACAACTAAGAATGATAAGCTAGTATGGGTGTGTACTATTGTATCAACCAATGTACTGGCTGAAAATTTCATCAAAGGATTCATTGTAGTTGATGCGAATGATCCGCAATCGGAAACTCCCGAGCTAATTCAAGAAACGACAATACCAGTTGGAGAGGGTCTGTTCTGGGATCGCAACATTCAGTTTGGAAACTATTTGAACGATATGACAGCAAGCTATCAGTACGCATATCCTACATGGGACCCATCAGGAGACATGGTATATGTCCAGACTAGAACTCCACTTGGATTTGACTTTGTAGAGCGAGCTATTGGTCCTATAATCTATTATGAGAATGGCTCAATATTTAGCTATGCTACTATCGAGGAAACGCCAGATTGGGTAACGCAAGCTTATGGAGAGGAGTACCTAGAACGTCAGATCTCAAGATGGGGCGGATACCGACGTGGAGAGGGATTTGACCTCTTTGCTGGAGGTCTGCTCTGGTTTATTCCTCCATCAAACAATCGATTGGAGATTCACGAGGACACTCGATACATCATTAATCCTGATACAAATAGAGTTGAAGCATTCATAGCTGTCCATCCTGTTACTGCAACGAGAACACTTGCAGGTGTATTCAGAGCAACGAAGGATGCAGTCTATTATCATGACCTTAGTGAAGAAGGGTATGTTAGCGGAGATGCTGCTGCAGCGAATGTAGTCGCAGATATTGGTGCTCCAGCTAGTGGAGTCTATTATGGAGCGATGCCATTACTCTATCCGGTCGTGATAAACTCTACCTTGACAAAATGGACGTGGTATGCTCCTATATACTGGGCGGATTATGTCTATGACGCAGATCTTGATACATACACTGCCACTAACATGCGACTTCACGCATTGGGTCTTGTTGATGCATCAAACATCGATCGATTTGTTTGGCAACCACTTGGAGGAACTATCTCAGGAGAAGAGTTGGTTCATGCTGTACGATCTGAATATGTGGCACTCTTCGGAGGTTCAATTGAACCCGAACCAGCAGGGACTTTCAATATGACAGCAACTGTAGTCAACAAGACATCGTATGTTGACAGTGGTGACACACACATTGTGCTAAAGACTGACAATGCCACATATCCGTTCATCGAAGGAGCTCGAGATTGGATGAATTTGACAGATTGGTACACACTGCTGAACGATATTGGAGTTGGTGATAACTTCACAGCTACACTCCAGATTTTAGGTGATATGTTCAGAATCATTGCAATATTCAAGAATTAATTTAGGGAAGGGTAACCGCCCCTCCCATTCTTTTTTCAGAATGAACTTACATAGGGAAGAAATCCTTGAAGATTTCTCTTTGAATCAAGAATCGTAGAATCTCTGCTGTTCCACCGCCAATTGTCATTAGACGTGCGTCTCTCATAAACCTCTCAACAGGATAGTCAGTGGTATAACCCATACCACCCAATATCTGAATTGCGTCATTTGTGATTTGAACTGCGGCCTCAGTTGTAAACAGCTTGGCGATTGATGCTTGTTTAGTAATCTGTTCACCACGGTCATACATTCTTGCTGCTGTGAGTGTCAGCGCACGTCCTGCTTCGAGTTTCATATACATATCAGACAGTTTGAAACTAATACCTTCGAATGCACGAATAGGTCGGCCAAATTGGTGACGCTCGTTTGCATATTTAACAGCAATCTCATATGGAGTTCGAGCGTATCCAATTGCCTCTCCAGCAATAGCAGTTCGTTCACTGTCAAGCTCATCCATGAGAATGTGAAATCCCTCTCCAGGCTTTCCAAGCAACATGTCTCCTGGAACTCTAACATCTTCAAGTTTAAGCCATGAAACTCTAGCAGATTTCATTCCTAGTAGTTCATGGTCTTGTACAACAGTGAATCCATCCGCGTTTGTATCGACAATGAAAGCGGACATTCCATGTTTTGATTTGACATTTGGGTCAGTGATAGCAAATGCACACATGAAATCAGCTTGACTACCATTTGTAATGAACCGCTTCTCCCCATTGAGAATCCAATCATCCCCATCTTTTACAGCGGTTGTCTTCATCCCTGCTGTGTCACTTCCAACATCCGGTTCTGTGATTCCGATACAACCAATTTTGTCGCCTGAAACTACTGGTTTCAGATACTTCTTCTTCTGCTCAGGTGTTCCAAAACGAGTGAGCGGCATACCGTAGAGAGTCGTGGAGGCCATTCTTGCCATATCGAGACCACCATTGACAGCAGAGATCTCTTCAGCAACAATGATTTCATATGAAAGGCCACGCTCAGTTCCGCCTACAGATTTGTCATGGTGAACTCCCATGTACCCTGCTTTCCCAATTTTACTCAGTAACTCCCTCGGATACGGACCTTTGTCAATCTCATCAGCAATCGGTGCTATCTCTTTTGCACAGAACTCTTGAACCTCTTTCCTGAAAGCAATCTCATCATCAGTCCATAGTACATTTGCAAGATAGTCAACCATCTTTGAAACCCAGGTTTGGGAGGAGAACACTTGCTTAAATCAATTGGTGCCAATGCATGAGTTTTCACTTAATAGGATGATATTGAAAACGACCATCAGAATCAATCGTAATCTCAACATGGTCACCGATTTTGACAAGAGAGTCTTTGTTTCTAGCCAAACAAAGAATCAAAGCGCGATATTCAAGCTCAACAAGAGCCATCATGAGAGGGGCTTCAAATCCTTCAGGGGGCATCATAAGAGTAGTATAACTTAGAACTATTCCTTCATTGTGTAATTCCTGGATTTCCATGGAGCCTGCGTTTATTCCACAATAAGGACAGGTATTCCTTGGAGGAACAATCACCCTTCCGCATTTCTTGCAGAAAGAGCCTTCTATTGCCAATCCAGACATGATGTAGATGTCCTGTTCGTTCCTGATGAAAAGGTTTTGTACTCGCTTGAGGGAGGCGAAAATACTTGGCTCCCTTGTGGTATTACTCTACTCATCAACTTCTTGGAACGATTCAACTAAGCTTATCAATTCACTCTTAGTAAGCCTCTTGAGTTCAGATGGAGAAGTAGAGACCTTTATGTCATCAGGAATGAGATCGAGAAGTTCCTTTTTGGTCAACTTGGACAGATCTACAACTGGCTCGGGTTCGATGAACTCCTCAGGAATGTAATCTTCGACCACAGGTTCAATTTCTGGTTCGACAGGCTCCTCGATCAATTCATCAACTTCTGCTTCCTCAGCCACCTCTGGTTCAGTTTCGACGATTTCCTCAGAAATTTGATCATCTGGCTCGAGCATTTCAGGTTCTTCGACCTCGACTTCGATCTCCGGTTCAATTGTTGTTTCATCTAGTATTTCAGATTCGGTTTCTATTTCGAATTCCTCGACCTCAGTAAGCTCTTCCTCCATAGGAGGTAATTCGACCTCTTCAGGTTCAAGTTCAACAGGTTCTTCAACCATAGCTGATTCCACTTCTGTATCCTCAACCTCAGCTTCAACAGATACCTCAGGCTCTGAAGGTTCAATTTTCTCAGGTTCTACCTCTGGTTCAGGAATTGGTTCTTCCTCGGTTTCAACAGAAAATGGTTCTTCAGGAGGCACTTCTTCGGCAACTTCTGGCATTCCAGGAACACTGGTATCAATCTCACTTACATCAACAGATACGACACCGCGTCTTCTTCGAGAAACAATAATTGCAGCTCCTATGAGTGCGATACCTGCCCCTCCACCAACAAGCATTAGGGTCATTGTGTCTGGCACAAATCCAGGAACTCCTACCCATTCGATTTCAGCGCTCAGACCATCTGTGTTCACAGTAGTTACTCCATGAGTATTTCCAGACACACTATCTAGAGTAAACGTGTAGTTACCAGCCACAGTCTGGCCTACAGATGCTGTCCAATATCCTGCAGAGTTGTATGTCATTGCGATTGGACCATTGTTCAGATAGACAGTACCATCTATGACAGGAGTGCTATCGAACTCATAGACAAGTGTAACACGAATTTCAACTGACACACCAGTATCAACCGAGGGAGTCGTGGTTGTGATTGAAGTTAGTTTGACTCTGTCCCAGATAACAGTTGCATCAGCAGAAGTCTGAATGAATTGGTCAATCTCACCAAGTGATGCAGAAGTGATGCTGTATGTAACACTACCTACAGAGGATTGTGATACTGAAGCAGTGTAGACACCGCCAGATGGAATGCAGACAATGTCGCCTGTCATAGATACAACTATTCCAGTCAGAATGTCAACTCCAGCATTCTCAAGACGAGCACTCCATTGGATCTCTGCTGAAGAACCGATATTGACTCTTCCATCATCAACAGACACCGAATAGAACTCAATTCTATCCCAGTATACTGTGACAGCATTACTGTCCATGTTGTATTCACTAATTCCATGGAGTGTTGCATCGCAGGATGTGAGATCGTCAAAGTCGATATCTGAGTATGAACCTATAGTTACTAAGACCTCCCATATTCCAGATCCTGCATGAGTTAATGAGTACCCTGCGATGTCAAATGCACCTGCAAGTACTGGTGTATTATCGAACTCATACTCAAGCTCAACTGTGATCATTGCGTTATCACCGGGGTCATGATAACGTTCATCCACTGTAACTGATACTACAAGAACTCTGTCCCAGATACAGAATGTAGCATCATTGGTCTGGATTTCGGATATTCCATGAGTGTCTCCAGACACTGCTGATACTGTGTACCATTGAATCTGAGGTGATGCATATTGGTAGTTTGTGTTGTTCAGAGTGAAGCTTCCGTCAAACACTGTACTATCGAATGCGTAGACTGCACTCACAATGATGCCTGTTGCATTTGTACCAACATTGACCCTCTGGTCAGAGGGATTAATGATACTGATAATCAACGCATCCCAAATCACCCGTTGAGCAGAAGTTGTTGCAAACCACTCAGTCAGGCCATAGGTTGACTCACTTGCAGAAGCTACATCAAACCATGCTGATGAAGGACTGACTGAAGTTTCTTGCCATCTCCAATAGAGACCACCAGCATACCAAATGAGAGTTCTTGAACCATTGAGATCTAGTATCAATCCACTCTGGATTGGAGTATTGTCATACTCGTATCTGGCTCTCCACCAAACGTCGCAATCGGAGTTGATATTGATTCGCCCATCAACTACACCAGCCTCATAGATCTCTATCCTGTCAGTGATGAAAGTATCATTCAGACTTGTCGTGTGGTACAGGTCAGTTCCTCCAAAGCCACTTCCTTCAGTAACAACCTTGAATGTGTAATTGTTTAATCCAGTTGTTGCGGGAGAACCAATACTTGAGATACTGAAACTACCTGCACTTAGATCTCCACTCCAAGCTTCAACACCATCCCGTACAACCCAGACATCCGTTTCGTTTGCTAGAGGACTATGACTTGAACCATAATACGTGACGGAACCACTACCAATCAAGTCTGAAGTGTTGATATTTCCACGGTCATCAGACAGATATGGTGGAGTGGAGTAGTCAAGGCGAGTTTCTACGTTCCAATTGGACTCATAGAAATCTGAATCATTATCAGTTCCATCAGTTACAAATTGTTGGATGTCAATATTGATGACATATGGGTGGTCCCAGCCGATCTTGATATACCAGGTCACCGTCAGAGTATCTCCAACACTAACAGCATTTGACATCGCCCCAATCGTGACAACTGAACCACCAAACTCAACTGAAAACGTGTCTGTTGCTCTTGTGTATCGAATTGTCCAATATAGAATTGGGAAATCATCAGGGAAGAGCGATAACTGAACATAACTGATGTCTGCGTATCCATCAGGATCACTCACAGAAGTGGTGACAATGTAGTAACGATAACGTGCGTATAGAAAGTCTGTGTCATCACCGTTTGTCAACACTGGACCAGAATCGTTGACAGGATTCTCATTTGGAGCTAGTGACCAGGTCACTTGTTGCGTGTTCGTTGTGAATGAAGTGATACCGTATGTGGATTCTGATGTCACCACAAATACAGTGTAGGTGTATGAGTTGTCAGAGTTTGTATCAACAAATGATGACTTGTTTGCATCAGTAAATGAGTGCCACCAAGTCCCATTTCTATAGACCACAATCTGGTAGGATGTGCATGCTGTATCGTCGTAGTCAAAGAGGACTGCAAGAGTGAAGTTTGCTTGAATTCCATTAAGTGGAGTAGAATCATCAACACCAATCGTGATAACTAGTTGATCCCATATCATGTAGGTTTCATCATTGGAACTTATTATTGTGATACCATAAGTATCGCCTGATGCACTGTCGACGGTGTATCCCCATTTAACAACAGTTCCATCTCCATCAAAATCTGTTTGATTAAGTGTGAGTACACCATCAAATACTGCGCCATCATAATCGTAGACTGCACTCAAAACGATGCCTGATGCATTGGCATTGATGCCTTGTCTGTTGTCTGTGGGACCAGTTACGCTGATAGTAAGTGAGTCCCAGATCATGAAGGTCTCATCGTTCGAACTTATTGAAGTTATACCAAAAGAGCCTCCAGAAACACCTAGAACAGTGTAGCCCCACTTGATGGCTGTTCCATCTCCATCAAAGTCAGTATTGTTCAAGGTGAAGGTTCCATCAAACACTGAACCATCATAGTCATAGACTGCTGACACGATGATACCTGAAGCATTGGCATTCAAGTTCTGCCTGTTGTCCGTTGGATCAGTGATGGTAATAGTCACTGAATCCCAGATCATGTAAGTGACATCATTCGAACTTATGGCGGTTATATCGAAGGTGTCTCCAGAAGCGTCAAGAACGGTGTATCCCCACCTGACAGCTGTCCC
>JBHLRQ010000039.1:22770-25655 GCA_048882385.1 Candidatus Thorarchaeota archaeon
TCATAGACTGCAGAAACAATGATTCCAGAAGCATTAGCGTTGATGTTCTGTCTATTATCTAAGGGTCCAGTGATAGTAATAGTAAGAGAGTCCCAGATCATGAAGGTCTCGTCATTTGTGCCAATACTCGTTATCCCGTGAACTCCTCCGAAAATACTTTCAACAGTATAACCCCACCGAACTGCAGTTCCGTCACCATTATAGTCAGTATTGTTCATCGTAAATGAACCGTCAAAAGCAGAGCCATCATAATCATAGAAACCACTTACAAGAATGCCTGTTGCGTTCGAATTGATATTCTGTCTATTATCAGTCGGTCCAATGATATTAATGGTCACAGAGTCCCAGATATGGTAGGTAAAATCATTCGAACTTATCACAGTTATGCCATGTATTCCACCAGTTATTGATGAAACAGTGTAGTCCCATCTGACAGCTGTACCATCACCGTCAAAGTCCGTGTTGTTCATCAAGAATGCCCCATCAAAAGCAGTGCCATCATAATCATAGGAACCACTTACAAGAATACCTGTTGCGTTTGCATTGATGTTCTGCCTATTATCAGTCGGACCAATGATAGTAATAGACACAGAATCCCAGATACAGTAGGTGTTGTCATTGATACCTATGAGGGATACTCCATGAGTGCCGCCTGTGGCTGTAGAAACAGAGTAATCTTGCCTTCCAACCGTCCCATAGGCAAATATTGTGTTGTTGAGAGTTAATGTTCCATCAAAGGCTGTATCATCAAAATCATAAATTGCAGAAACGATGATGCCAGTAGCATTCTCTCCGATGTTGAGTCTCTGATCTGTTGGATCAGTTATTGTGATAATTAATTGATCCGCGATGTAAGTATCAGTCACACTAGTTGTATAATAAAGTTCAGTTCCTCCTGATCCTGCTCCTTCTTCAACCACTATTACTGTGTATGTGTCTTGTCCAATTTGGTCATCAGAATAACAGGTGACATCGAATACTCCAGAAGATAGATCTATGTCACTCCAAGGACCTACGTTTGTCCCATACTCAGATGCAGAAACCCAGACATCAACAGCTGTGGAAGAGGGATAGTCATCAACCGAGGTGTAGTAGATGATGGTTCCAGTAAATGAGAATGAACTATCAAGATCACCTCTATCTGTGGTACCAGATGCGTCAGCAACTCCCAGAGAGCCTGTATAATCCAGCCGAGTTTCAACATCCCATGTGACCAAGGGACTACCATAAGAATCAGTGTCATTCAACGTTTGAGTATCTCTTACATAGCATCTCGCCACTAAATCTGAAGAGTCAGGGAAATCCCAGTCGACTGTGAAATAGAAAGTCGCATTTATGTCAGTTCCACTCTCTATTGCAGTTGAACTTCCTGTGTTTAGAGATACGACTGTGCCAATATCATATACTTCCGAGAATGTGTTTGTGTCCTCATCGTATCTGAATCTACAATACTCTGTTGTTTCACCGTTGTTCCATATTCCAAGCTCTAGATAAACAATATCATCGAAACCATTCTGATCGGATACGTATGTTGTCACTTGATACTCAAGATATTGAGCATACATGTTGTCAGTGTCGCTTGGATTTTCCAAGGTAGGCGCTTGGCTATTGAGCGGAGCATAACTTGGAGTCCAAGTGTGTAACAAGACTGCATCTATATCCCACGTATTTTGAGTTCCATCATCTGCTTGGTCGCTATCAATAAATCTGATTTCAAATGACAACCCAGTTAAGTATGTACCTACACTGATATTGTTCCAATCTGAAGCAGTTAGACTCGCAAAAACATTAGTCCAACTAACTCCATTCCAGACATCAACCATCAAAGATTCTGCAGCCTGCGAGCCAGCATAAATGCAAAGATACTCATTGGTTTCATCATAATCAGCATTAGTCCATTGAAGTTCCAAATCAAGCTCATAATCATCTATTCCAGATTTTTGGATTCGCAAGTAAGCTGCATCGATTGTAGGATCTACATAATTGGCTTGTGCAACACCTTCAACCATTAATCGCCCCGAATTATACTCACCTGGTGTGTCAAAACCAGAAATTCCACTGGTATTGTACCAACCAGTTGTTGGATCAATTATGGTTCCTGAAAATTCAGCTGTATCATCACCAGTTGTGTCAATATACCAATTCACATCATCATTACCATCTGCACCTGAGATGTAGATGAATAGAGTAATTGTGAAACCAGTTCCTGTTTCAGCAGTATCACCAAAAGTATACCAACGGGCATATCCACCACTCTTAGTGATTGTAAGATAATTAGTTCCGTCTTGCGAATCAAGATAGGGTGATGTTCCAACATGGGACGCATCAAAAAGAGTCGCAGCAGAACCATCAACATAATCAGATTCGTCGATGGGAACGCCACCCTGATTTGCTTCGGTGAGTGTATCCATATTTGTGTCAAATGCTTGTAGATTGGAAAAGGAAGAATGAGTACCTTTGTCAGCAGGAATATGTAAATCGGATATAAAATCGACATAGTCTTCCAGATTGTCTCCAATACCAGATGGAGTATATTCCATTTTATAGGGCTGTTCTTTTACCTGCAGCAAGATTGATTCAAAATCTGTTGATGGAATAAAGAGACCAAATCCAAAGACCGCTATGACAAAAGTCAGGACAAGCACTTTTCTGTTCATTGATAAGACTCCATTTGTCTAAGTGCACCTGATGATAAGCCTCCGAAGAAGGAAATTTCTCGCAATGTGCACTTCTTCTTGCTCGGAATCATTAGCTAGATTGTCGAGGTCCCTACTTCAATTGCTAATTACAGCGCGCGCTCAGCCCCACATTGGGCTCTTATACAATGAAAAACAAGACCAGTTCTAATAAGAAAATCTTAGACAGATGAACGGATGATGTTAAGC
>JBHLRQ010000040.1:0-25478 GCA_048882385.1 Candidatus Thorarchaeota archaeon
TGCAATCTACCTGTTGCTTGCCGGTACTGGAATCATACCATGGATGTCACAAGTTGGGGTCGCATTGCTCATGATATCAATCTTCACAGCACCCTTCGCTTTCGTTCTTGCTGACACAGTTATCAAGAAAGTAGAGGAATTGGAGTCGATGGAAAATGAACAGTGATGATCAAAAGGACAAAGAATTAGACAGGATATTCCTTCTATTGTCCCAGCCTTTAACAATATACATTCTTTCGGTTCTTTCAGGTATAGATCCCGGTCGCTTCAGTGATATGGAATAGGTTTTTTCCCGGAAGTTCGTAACAATACGTCTGATGAGCTAGACAAGAAGGTCTTTGCATTTCACTGACTTCTGATACTTCTTATTCTAACAAAGAAATTTTTGAAATTCTTAGAGTTGATCTAAATAAAATTGAAGTCACTCCTCTTCAAAAAATGTGAGAGTATGTAATGTTAGATTAGCTCAATTCTAAACTAGTAGGAAGATACTGCTGACTGAATCGGGTGAACAGGGAGCTTTTCAGTTCCTCTCTATGATAATCATCCTTTTCATCTTGCGTATGTTCTATTATCCCTCACCTCAGAAAAACAGAATCGGTTCTAATTAAAGCGGCTTTGCTCTAACGCGAAAGCAACAGCTTCTTCCAATGTCATTGCTCTGCCCATTTCATATTCCAATTTCCATTCTTTTTCACCAAGTTTCCTCTGCACTGGGAGAGTACGTTCTTCAAGTTCATTCGAACTAATTGGTATGAACAAGACACCGACAGGTTTCGCTGGCAATTGTGCTGCACCAAAAAGCCTAGCCGCTCTCGAATAATCGCCATTCATAGCAGCAATCTGTGCGAGTCCATCAAGACACATCAAAATTCCATACCGGTTCCCCATCTGATTCCACATGAATAAGCTCTTCTCAAAAGTTCTCTTCGCTCTTTCTATATCACCTTGATGAAAGATAACATCTGCATACTCAGTAAGCCCTCGCGCCATCGCCCACTTGTCACGAGAATCGTGAATCAGAGTTATACTCTCTTCGATACACGACTTAGCTCCTTCAAGGTTTCCTTCAAGCATAGCAACTACACCCATATGATTTAACGCTGCTCCCCATCCCCATATATCATTCATATCCCGAAATAGCTCCAAACTCTCCTCATATAGAGGCATGACTTTCGAAACATCATTAGATCGGACAAACATGATATCCCCCAACCAATTGAGAGAAAATGCCTTTCCCCAATCATCTCCAACTTCTGACATGAGAGAAACCGATTCTTTTGCTAAATTGAAGGCCTTGTCATAATCTCCGATGTTTCCAAGACTACCAGCAAGAATAACTAAGGTATGAGCCAGATACCATTTCTTTTCTCTACTCCTAAAAATTGATGCACTCTCTTTTAGCTGGGAGATTGACTTTGCATAATCACCTTGTCCCCATGCTAAACCCCCTGCTGTATAGAGAACTTTTGCTCGCGTTTCTGAATCATCATTCTCTTTCATTCTCGACAAAACAGATGAAGCCCAATTACGGCCCTCGGTTATGTGTCCACGAAAATGCCAAAACCAGCCAAGTGATCCAACAACCCTTGCAGCCGTTGAGATGTCTATTTCTTTGTTTAATGCACGCCCAATCACTGCTCTGAAGTTATCTAAATCACTGCTAAGTTTCAAGAGCCATGCTTCCCTTTTATGACTTGGAAGGTATGGTTCTGCCTCTTCAGCGAATTTGACAAAGAAGTCCGCATGACGCTGTTTCATTATTGATTCTTCTTGGCTCTCTATTAGGCGCTCATAAGCAAATTCACGAATTGTTTCTAACATTTCAAATCGTTGTAGACCAATCTCATCTTCCCTTAGACGTATGAGGTTTTTGTCAACAAGCCCTTCAAGAATTTCAAGAGTGTCTTCTGAAATCTCACCTTCAGGATTGCATACAGACTCCGCTGCATCAAGAGTGCAACCTCCCACGAATACGGACAATCTTTGATAGAACATAGCTTCATGTGGATCAAGCAGGTCATGGCTCCATCTAATGGCATCTCGCATTGTTCTTTGTCGTTGAGGTAAGTCCCGAGAAAGGCTCTTGAGAAGAGGAAGTTTCAGTTCTAGCCTCTCTAACATAGCATCTGGGGGTAGTATCCGTATTCGAGCTGCTGCGAGTTCAATTGCCAAAGGAAGTCCGTCCAAGCGCCGACATATCTCAGCGACACTTGAAGCGTTATCATTTGTCAGTACAAAATCCGGTTTCACAGATTGAGCTCGCTCCAAGAACAGAGCCACAGCAGGATACTCCATAATACACTCTGCGGGATTATTACATTCCAAGTCCGGTACTGGAAGTGGTGGGACTATGAGTTCTTTCTCGCCACGTAGATGAAGTGCCATCCTGCTTGTCACCAGCACTTTTAGTTTCGGACAACTTTGCAACATATCAGCAACCAAAGGTGCGGCTGTTATGACCTGTTCGAAATTATCAAGAATCAGCAAAATCTGTTTATCCTTGAGATGTATCTTTAGGGATTCAATAATGGGTCTTGAACCAATGTCCTTTTGACCGAGTTCCTCTGCAATAACGTCGTCAACCAGTTCTGGATTAGAAACTGCTGCAAGTTCTATGAAACAGACGTGTTCGAAGGCATTAGTAAGCATATGTGCTACTTCGATTGCTAGCCGAGACTTTCCACTACCGCCAGGTCCTGTTAGAGTTACGAGTCGAGTGTCACCCATGAGAAGATCAAATGCTCTCGATGTTTCGTTGGCCCTACCTACAAGAGGATTCGCTGGAATCGGAACACCACACTCAAGAGTTCTCGCTTGAGAGTCATTTTCTTTTATTTTGGACATTTCAAAGTGCTCTGCAAGCAATATCGCAAGGTCTTCTTCTATGAGCGTTCCTAGCTGTTCTGGTGAAGAGAAGTGTTTGTATGAAACACCCCCATAATCCCGAATTTCATATAGCATGTCTTGGAGCCTAGAGTCTCGATTCGAAACGGGCTCTTTTACATAGATTAGTTTTGGTTTTTCTTTTGATAAACGATATTCGTCCTCTAAGCCTGACAGTTTTTCTCCAGGAGCGACCCATCCATATCTCTCTCCATAAACACCAATGAAGATATCACTTTGTTCCAGATATGCACGGTAGAGATCTCGTGCATCATGCGGACGTGCTCCAAGCTCGAACATAATTGGTGCGAGATGTAGATTCGCTATGGATTTCCGAGCGGCTTCACGTTCCTTCAACATTTCCTTTAGTGTTGAACTAACAAAGACACGAAGTTTTTTGTCTGGAGTCCGAATCACTTTATATTCGTCTGTCTGTGTCAATGGACACACCCCTCAGTTCGTATAACTCCAACCGTGTTATCACGATTGAAGTGGTAGTAGCTAGAACGAACTATATTATTAACTATTGTTAAATCATTTTGATATAAATTTACTGATTCACAATGAATTACTACTAAACCTGAAAAGAGCGTAATATCCTCTAATGATCGAACAAAAACATAGTCCTACTGAATACACTCACTTCTGTTTCAAGTATGTATGTATATTCTATAACTACAATAAATGGACCATCTGAATCGATTTCTACTATGTTGGTGGTATGTTCTCCTCCAAAGTTATGTCTTGCAATTGCTGATTCAAATGAAGCCAAAAGAACGGATTCCGTAGATATCCATACGCCTGTCTGGTGCAGAAATCGTATCTCTGCAGTCCGGTTGCACATAACAGTGACCCAAGTGACCTTGGGCCCACCAAAACCAATTTCGAGATGATAGTCGTCTAAAGCGACATGGAATGTAGTCCTTGTAACTTCAACTTCCTGTTTGAAAGGGATTGAGCAGACCAAGAATGTCAGTATTATACAACTGACCAGTAGGTAATCACTCCAGCGTCGTTTCATTATGGATATTCTCGATAAGCTTCATGTTCCTCTTATTCCAAGATATATACGCACTTGAAGTTAACGAAATCTAAAGGTGCTTGTATGATTTGAAGTAATGTTCAAGGAGGTCCTGTGAATCAGCTATCTAAATCCGTTTTCTGACGTTTTCGTATATATAGCACAGTCCCTGTGACGATAATTATAGCAGTCCCAATAACAATGACTGTTGAGTCAAAAGAAACTACATCCCCATAGATTCCATGCGCGTAGTATATGTCCATCTCATTGTTTCTACCATCCGACCATACTATATGAGGAACCTCATCCGAATCTAGTTGAATCGACATATACTCTCCTGGTCTTGTGAAAGTGCTTGGAGTCGCCGAATCCGCCACAGGAATAGGATCAGAGAAAATAGGGTAGTCGTGTTCATCACCAATAAACGTTAGCGTACGGTAGTATGGTCTATAGTACCCGCCCAGTTCATCATAGTAGATAATGTGAAGCCGCCCACTTGCATCGATTGTCATCTCTGGATTCCACTGATTTCCCTCCACTGTCGGATTCACCCGCATACGCTCGCTCCATGTATCCCCAAAATCATCAGAGTATCGAAGATAGACATCAAAAGAATTCTCCCCCTCATCAAAACCGTCCGCCCAAAGAACATAGAGTCTATCATACTGGTCAAAACGTAAGACTGGAAGTGTAATCTTGACTGGTGCAGATGTAGAGTAGTTTCCGTCGTTATTTATGAATTGACTCTCTTGGAAAGTAAAACCACCATCAAGGCTTTTTGAGAGCTCTATATTGCCCCAACTTCCTGTTACTGGTTCTAAGTAAAGCCAAGTCACAAACAGATGGCCTTCGCTGCTCAAGGCCATATACGGCAATCCTCTCCAAGGAGTCTGTTCAGTAATATTGCAAATCTCTTGGAACGATTCTCCTCCATCTGTTGATCGAGTAAGGCGGATGGTAGCGTTACCAACTATTGTTGCGTCATCCGTGTCATCGTAGACTATGTATATTGTTCCATTATCACTAGCCACCATCATCTCTTTGTCCGCAAAATATTGCCCATAGGAGGCTGTAACTGGAGTCCAAGAAGCACCATAATCAACACTCTTCGCAACCGTGATTTGAGAAAGCAAAGGACCAGTAATGGAGTATTCCAAATATGCATAGTAAACAGTTTCATCGTGCCACACTAGCCAAGGATCAGACTGCCCAGTTACTCCACTTGTGAACATAGGCATGTTATAGGGACTTGTCCATGTAGTCCCGCTATCTTCAGATTTTGCTACACTGACTCTAATTCCAGGTCCATTGTGCGTATCAGACTCCTTCCACCCGACAAATAGTGTGTCATTATCACTAATAGCCATAGAAACTTCCACATGATGTGGATAGACTGAATCATCAGTTGAGAGAAGTACATTGGAAGAGAAACCACTCACTTCGGGAATAGATTCCGTGGAACCATCTAGACCTGTAGTATCCGCATCATTATAGTTGGCAGTTTCTACACCCCCACTAAATGGTTGGATAGTCATTATAGCGAGTAGCCACAGAACAAGAACCAGTGGGACCCGATTAGTCATACTGTAACGGAACCTCCCTACCTCAGGTAATCAGGTGTTTAGCCAAACGACATGAGGTCAACCCGCAAGACACGCATCCAAGCCTAGAGTAATAGACTCTTGAAGGATTTCGCCGTACGAATCTTAGTTGATTGTCAGTTAATCTCAAATAAACTCCTGTCACCAGAGAATCTATCTAAGGTCTGAGAGATATTATAATCTCTATTGTACTAGCAATTGATTAGACTTCTTGTATCACGTGTTGAGCATCCCTACTCTTTTGCGCCTTGAATCACGCCATAGTTTCATTAGTCCTTCACTAACGAGCTAGTATTCTCTCCTCTCTCCCTTATCGGGTCATCGGCTTTCAGGAGTACAAAGAATGCTATTATGAGAATGATTGATGCTGCTAAAAACGGAACTATCCCAATCAGACCTGAGTGGGATGCTCCTTCAACAGGCGTAGCTGTGATATCTGCTAAGAACCCAAGTAGAAGTGGTCCGACCACAAATCCAAGATCGCTGATCATGCGATACAATCCCATTGATATCTCGAGTTTATCTTGTGGTGATACATCTGTCACATATGCCGCACTTGGTCCGGAGAGACCAACTACAGCACCATACACGGCTACAGTTAGAGAGAGAGTCAATAAGTCCATGGAGAACGGAATTATCAATATTATACCCGCTGTCAATACAAGACATAGTGCTAGGGGAATCTTTCTACCTATTCGATCTGAAACACTTCCCATAGGTACAATTGTTAGCGCAGTTGTTATACCTCCAATCGTTAGTACAAATCCAATATCGCCCGATTCAAAACCTAGATTGTTGGCTGCAAATAGAGGTACTAATGTACTCCTTACGCCAGTTCTCAAAAGAAACATTGTAAAGACTGCAAATGTTACCAAAATGAAGGATGGGTTGGATAGAACCTGTCGCATATCTTTCGTAATCTCATGAAACTTGAGTGGGTCGGAATTGTTTCCAGAATTAGATAATTTTGGTAATACCAATGTTGGGATGACTGCCAGTCCAGTGATTATTGCATAAGCGAAAAAGGGTGCCCGGATATCGTAAAAGTCTGCAAGAATTCCTCCAAATGTAGGTCCAAAGATAGCTCCGAGAAGTAACATTCCCATGTAGAGACTCATCCATTGCCCCCTCTTCTTTTCTCCAGATATTTGAGCAAGAAATACGGTAGCTGTTGTAACGTAGAGAGCTGAACCTGCACCTTCTATCATTCGAGCGATAACCAATGTGATATAATTAGAAGCCAAACCTGCCACTACAGAAGAGGTTGAGAGGAGGATTAATCCTGCAATCATGATTCCCTTCTTATCGTATCTTCTTGAAAGTAAACCCGCAGGCATATCAAGAAACATTCTTGTAACTGCAAAGGATGAAACTACAAATCCTACAAGAGTGTATGAAACTTGAAAGCTTTCTGCATACGTAGGAAGAATCGGAGCAACCATGCTTAAACCAAGAAGTACTAGGAGGGTCACCAACGACAGATTGAGTACAGCAACCACACTTCCCTCGTAATTGTTGTTTGTTGTTTTCTCATCGCTTTGTTCTTGGGAATCATCAAACAAGATCAATGACCGTCCTTGAATGATGAGCCGTTGTTCTCGGGTTAAAGTACTTTCAGATAGTGCTATGCTGAAAATAACATTGTATCACTCACAAATTACAGACCGAGGATGAATGAAGCTCATCATCATCCATCAATCATATCATGTGGTTTTCATCATCTTTCAAATTGTGAAATAACATGCTATGTCCTCAAACAGATGGAGGTGCACGTTTACAACGGAAAATGGTAATTAGAGGGCATCTATCGCATGAGACTTCAAATCGTTTATTAGCTCTAACTATCTAGTTCATGTATGATCGAAGTCCTTCTCTATGGTGAACTCAAGAAAATTGTTCTTGAAAACTTTCCTAATGCTAGTTCAATCATGCAATGTGAATATATTGAAGGAGAGCATTTTGAGGCCTTTTTACGCCGATTGGGATTAAATCTAGAAGAGGTTGGAACGTGTTATATCAATAACATTCCTGCAGAACCGGATGCATCTCTTCATGACCTTGACACAATAGAGCTTAATCAAAAATAATCAATTTACAAGAACACCCTCTTTATATTGCCAACATAGACAATACTCAATTGGTCTAATTACTAATGTCAATCTTGATTGATGGTGTATCGAGAATTGAGATACCTACACCATTTCCAGTAGGAAGTATGAATTGCTATCTGATAGAGGGTTCGCCACTCACTCTGATTGATACTGGACCAAAGACATCTGAAAGCCTTCTCACAATTCAGAACGCACTTCAGAAGTATTCATATGAAATGTCAGACATTGAGCAGATTCTAATTACACACGGCCACCTTGATCACATAGGTCTAGCTGCACAATTTGTTAGAGAACGAGAGCGCATCCATGGCAAACCCACGAATGTATGGATTCATTATAGGGATGCTAATGCACTGATTAGCTACGAAGAACATGCAGAGATATACATGGAGTCATTTGAGAGGTTGATTAGGACATCTGGTGTTCCAAAGAATGAGGCCCAAAAACTGAATCCAAAAAGGCTCGTAGAATATTACATGTCGATAAGAGAGGCAGTTCCAACAGCTCATACTTTCAAAGATAAAGCCACATTCAAATCAGGAATTGGTGAAATTTCTGCAGTTTGGGTTCCTGGTCACTCTTCTGGGTCAGTTTGCTATGTGTGTGATGAAAAACAAGTTATTTTCAGTGGGGATCATATTCTTGGAGACATTAGTTCAAATCCAAGCATCTCATTTGACAGTCCTGAAGGAATAGGAATGTTGACCTACTTCAATTCTTTGGACTGCATTTCATCAAGAGAGGACTACATTGCCTTACCTGGCCACAGAGAACCGATATCTGACATAAAATCCCGAATTGAAACCTTAATGGCTGAATATGATGAAAAATTCCAGAAAGCTGTAGATTCACTTACTAACAAGCCTCAGTCTGCATACGAGCTTTCAAGAATAATCTACGGGAATTACGACATGAATTCGCTTGTCCTAGCTCTTGCTGAGAGTCATGATATTCTCAAAATTTTAGAAAATAGGAATCAAGCGAAACTGATCAACAAGAATGGGGTTGTCCAAGCAGTCCGTATCGATGAATGAACTGAAATCTAATCCCTGCCAGGTAATGTAATGGAAGATCACTCTATTCCTCCCTTCAGGTCCAATTCACGAACACGGTTCTTCACATTTGTTTCAATTCTTTCAATTTTCTCTCTTATCTCTTCAATTTCCGTGAATTTCTTCTCTAATTCATCTTTCTTTTGCTTACTGAGCTCTACATGTTGATCATACGCGTCTGCCCATTCCTGTCTTGTCTGACTTAGCTGTTGGCGTAGATGCTCGTACATTATTTTCTTGACATGCACAGTATTTTTCAGAGTGAGGAGTTTTGTTTCGATGTCCAAGGAAAAATCCCTGAGGTCTTGTTCAGCTCTCTTTAGCTTTGAGCGTAGACTAACCAATTCTGCCATGTCATATCCTATTCGAGTCTCCTGAACAGTGATGTCACCCCTGTCTTCAACACTTGCTGCAGCAATGCTTTCTACCGAAGGTGTAGCTGAATTAGCTTCAGATACTGAAACTTCTTCTTTGGCAGAAACCACCGTTTCTTGCTCAAAATCTTTGGGATGAATCATCATTGCAGTCAATTTATTGAATGCTTCATCGATATTCTCTCCAGTCAGAGCTGAAGTTTCAATGAAGAGAGAAAGAGTATTCAGTTTCTCACTAAATGACTTGGTGAACTCTTTACCCTCTTCATAGGATACTATGTCTTCTTCAGGATAGTATGCGCGGAGATCAATCTTGTTTCCTACTATTATTAACGCGGGGAAATCATGCATGAATCCATGTGCTTCAACAAGCCATTTGGAGGCATTATCAAATGACTCTCTATCAACAACAGAGTAAACCAGAATCAGGCCACTACATCCTTCATAGTAGCGCTTACGAAGACTCTGAAATTGCGTCTGACCTGCAATGTCCCAGATCACAAGTCGTGTATTGCCATCTTCAGTTGATGTGATCTTCTGTGCAAAATCGACGCCAAGGGTTGGAATATAGTTTGAACGAAAGCCTTCTCCAATGTATTTTCGACGAATGCTAGTCTTACCAACGTAACCATCACCGATTAGGCAAACCTTGAACTGCCAGCTGAGAGACTCTGTCATGGATTCATACTCCTATTTCCCTCTGTGATGGCGCTAATCTTCCTATATTTTACACACTTATAGTGATATTTCGGCTAGGCATTGTATCTTTCAAATCAATATTTGAGATAGTGTTGAGTGGTTTGACGATTTAGGCATTGCAACCAACCGGAATATTTTTTGAATCTATATTCGCATAAATTCATCGATGTATCACCAGACTAAAATTCGAATTGGTCCAATGAAATCACATGACCAAACAGGTGGATGGACTTTTTCTATGCGAGGAGTGTCACCTCTTGTACAAAGAAGAGGAGTTAGCCCAGAAATGTGAGGACTGGTGTAGGGAGAAAAAATCCTGTAATCTGGAAATCACGAAACATGCTGTGAACAAGTCTGAACTGTCCCTCTAGTTTTTGCATTTTATCAATCACTACTGTGATATAGGTGAATGTCCATGAATAGAAGGATTCACCTTCAAATCGGAGTGGAGATTGTCTGTTGAAAGAAACTTTTGAATTCGGAGGAGAGATCGTCTGGAAACCATCAAAAGAACATGTAGAAGAAGCCAATCTTACAAGATTCATGCAACTCCATGGAATAGAAACCTTTGATCAACTTATGCAACGTTCAACACAAGATGTAGAATGGTTCACTGATGCTGTTCTCAAATTCCTTGGCATCCAATTTTATGAGTCCTATTCCCGGGTGGTTGATCTCTCTCAAGGTATTGCTTGGCCAAAATGGTGCGTTGACGCAAAGATGAACATCGTTCATAATTGCCTTGACAAGTACATTGGAACACCTGTTGAGAATCAACCGGCTCTGATCTGGGAAGGAGAAGATGGAACTACAAGATCCATGACATATGGAGATTTGTATAGAGAAGTGAACAAGGCTGCAAATGCGCTCCGTTCAATAGGTCTCGGGCTTGGCGACCCAATTGGAATCTATATGCCAATGATTCCTGAGATCACAGTAGCCTTGCTTGCCATAGCAAAGATCGGTGGTATCATTCTTCCACTATTCTCAGGATTTGGAGTCAATGCAATCGTCGACCGATTAGGTGATGCTGATGCCAAGGCAATAATCACAGTTGATGGGTCCGTCCGCAGAGGCAAGATCAATCCCATGAAACCTGTTGCAGACAAGGCTGCCAAGAAGATTCCTTCCCTAAAACATATGATTGTCCTGAATTTAGCTGGAGCATCAGTTGAAATGATACCAGGCAGGGACCATTGGTGGAATGAAATCATACCAGTTCAATCTGATTCTGCTGACACGGAGATAACAGATGCGGAATCTCCAATGATGATTATTTACACATCAGGCACAACCGGACTAGCAAAGGGCGCAGTCCACACACACTGTGGATTTCCAGTCAAGTCTGCACAAGACATGACATTCGGAACCGATCTACATGCAGGAGAGATCATCTACTGGATGACAGACATGGGCTGGATGATGGGGCCATGGCTAGTTTTTGGAGCATTAATCTTGGGTGCAACTTTCTTCCTGTTTGATGGAGCCCCAGACTACCCCGGTCCGGGTCGAATATGGGAAATTGTTGAGAAACATAAAATCTCGATTTTGGGTGTATCACCAACACTGATTCGGCTGCTGATGACTCACGGTGACGACCCAGTAAAACCGCATGACCTGTCATCACTCCGTTATTTTGCATCCACTGGCGAACCTTGGAATCCCGATCCATGGATGTGGCTCTTCGAAAAGGTTGGGAAGAGGAAAATTCCAATCATCAACTATTCAGGAGGAACAGAGATTTCCGGTGGGATTGTAATGGGCAACCCATTGTTACCTCTCAAGGCATGTGCCTTCTCTGGTCCCTGTCCGGGAATTGCTGCTGACGTTTTTGATGAGGATGGTAGACCTGTTCGTGATAAGGTTGGTGAGCTCGTAATTAAGTCTCCATGGATTGGCATGACACGGGGTTTCTGGAAGAATCCTGAGCGATATGAAAACACATACTGGTCTCGTTGGGAAAATGTTTGGGTGCATGGTGACTTTGCAGCAATCGATTCTGATGGACTATGGTACATTCTGGGTCGTTCAGATGACATCATCAAAGTAGCTGGTAAACGTTTTGGACCTGCGGAGGCTGAATCAGTTCTTGTGGCTCATCCTTCAGTTGCTGAAGCTGCAACGATTGGTGTCCCTCATAAGATCAAGCTCAATGAACTTGTAGTGTTTTGTGTTTTGAATCCTGGATTTGAACCATCAGAGGAGCTTAGAGAAGAGCTAAAGCAGTCAGTTGCAGTCGCTATGGGTAAGCCGCTTACTCCTCGCGCAGTATTATTCGTTTCTGATTTACCAAAAACTCGAAATGCGAAGGTTATGCGTAGGATGATTCGTGCTGCATATCTTGGAGAAGATCCTGGCGATACAGATTCATTGGTAAATCCAGAAGCTGTGGAAGAGATCAGACGTGCAAGATAGCATCAACCATCACAGTCTTGGCATCCCGCATATAGAACCTGGACTCCACCGAGGCATCCATCACGAAAAACTGTCGTTCCTTTTAGTTGAAGTTGATCTGCGAGCAAGAATATTCGCTCTACATCTTCGGTTGTAGCACTATTCGGAAGATTGACAGTCTTGCTAACAGCATTGTCAGTGTGTTTCTGAAATGCTCCTTGCATCCGAATATGCCACTCAGGATCAATCTCATGTGCTGCCTTGAAGACCTGCTTGACATCATCTGGCACTGCATCAATTTGCTGCACTGACCCAGTCTTTGCGACCTCATGTTCAATTTTGTCACTCCAGAATCCTCTGTCCACTGCTACTTTCTCAAAGAGCGGACTTACCTCGCTAAGGTGGATTCCTTCAGCGAGCACTCGGCTGTGAGCTATTGCAAAGAGCGGCTCTATGCCGCTACTAGTCTGTGCAATTAGACTGATGCTTCCAGTTGGCGCGATAGTGATGAGACTTGCATTTCGTTTCCATTTGTTACGTTTCTTCAAGAGAGCAAAGTTCTCGAAATTGCCCCTGATTTTTGCCAGTTCAGCTGACGCTCTCTCAGCTTTCTGTCGGATGAAAGACATGACTTCCTCTGCTTTCTCGAGTCCTTTCACAGAATCATAAGGGATTTCGAGTTTGATTAGGAGTTCTGCAAATCCCATTATACCAAGGCCAATCTTTCTGTTTGCTCTAGTGACCTTTTCAATCTCTGACACTGGATAGACGTTGAGATCGATAATATTATCCAGAAAACGGACAGCAAGCCTTACAACCTCTTCAAGTCTTGACCAGTTTATCTCACCATTTTGCACCATCTTCGACAGGTTGATACTGCCCAATACACATGACTCGTAAGGAAGTAAGGGTTGTTCACCGCATGGATTTGTTGATTCGACAAGTTCCCCATTTAGTGGATGATCTTCATTTATTCTATCTATGAAAATTAGACCAGGGTCTCCAGTGCTCCAAGCATTGTGCACAATTGCATCAAAAATAACTCTAGCACTTATACTCTGAACTGCCTCCTTTGTATGAGGTGCAACCAAGTCAATCTCGCCATCATTCTTGAGAGCATCTAGGAACTGTTTTGTTAAGGAAACTGAAATATTGAAGTTCCTGAAAGACTGCTTGTCTGACTTGCATGAAATAAACTCCATTATGTCGGGGTGATCACAGCGAAGGATCGCCATATTTGCCCCTCTGCGTCGTCCACCTTGCTTTATGATTTCAGTGGCGGTATCATACACCTTCATGAAAGATATCGGACCACTAGCAACTCCTCCAGTAGTTCCCACTGTCGACCCTTCTGGTCTTAACCTAGAGAATGAGAATCCAGTACCTCCCCCGGATTTCTGTACAACTGCCATTTGATGAAGTGATGAAAATATTGAATTCATATTGTCTTCGATTGGAAGGACAAAACACGCACTACACTGACCAATCTCTGTACCTGCGTTGAATAAAGTTGGACTATTTGGTAAGAACTCAAGGTTTGCCATCATATAGTAGAAAAGGTCATCGTATTCTTGGACATCTGCATTTTCGTCGTACTTTCTTTCAATACTAGCCACAGCACCAGACACTCTTCGAAATAACTGTGATGGAGTTTCAATTGGATTTCCCTCTTCGTCTTTCAAAAGGTATCTAGAGAGAACTGTAGCGGCATTTGGACCAAACTTGAGGTCGTCGACAACTCCCATCATCTGGAGAATCTTTCGCGCTTCATGGTGCTTCTCACGGTATTTCATATACCGTCGGGCAACCTCTGTGAACCCACGAAGCATGAGAGTATCTTCAACTATATCTTGTATCTCTTCAATATGAATGACATCTCGTTCCTGTTCATTAATGATCTGAACTACTTCCTTTGTCAAGCCTCTTACAGGAGTGGTATCAGCATTTATCGATTCAAATGCCTTCTTTATGGCAGCCTCAATCTTTGAATCATCAAAATCTACTATTCTCTTGTTTCTCTTCTCAACCTTCAACTTAGTATCCTCACCGGCGGGTTCTCTCAATAGTTGAGATGCCTAATAGGCTATAAGCCCCTCTTCTATATATGACTCTCCTTTAGTTCCTTAATCAGGATATTGCGCTGGAGGCCTGTTTTTTATTGTCCCTATCTTATTGAATCGTCAAGGAGATACGCGAACTATGAAAGGAATCAGAAGAAATGCGACATTTTGCCTCTGCATCCTTTTCATAGGATCAATGGTTATTCTATCTACCAACAAACCTCATTCTGATCCGATTCGCCAGATAGTTTCCCTCAAAGAAGAACAGCAGATAATTACAGCTATCGACCCATCCATCAATTATACAGAGTACTGGGGACAGGCATGCAGTTCTGTAATCGTTACAGGAAACGCATCAAAAGATGGCCGAGCGATTCTGATGAAGAATAGAGACTGGTCCTATGACCCAGCGAACTTTCCTATCTACGTCCCTTCGACCGATACAACATATGCATACATTGGCGTCAATACTAATACTATGGGAATCAATCAATGGGGTTTGGCTGTGATGAATACTGCCCTACCAATATTAGCTAGATCACAACCAGTAGAAGGGAATCTTATTTTGAACCAGAAAATCCTAGAGAGTTATTATTCCGTATCAGCTATAGCCCATGCTTTGAATGATAGTCGTTCTCCAATTGGCCCTACGTATCGAGCCAGTTTCGGAAACGTTGCAACATGCATCGGTGTGATAGACAGATCTGGAGCTGGGGCATTCTTTGAGATTAGTAATACTAAAGCGTATGTTCAATATGTTGTGGATGGCTATGACACTCGAGCAAATCATCCTAGAATATATTCCCCATATGCAGCTGGACCGAGTGGTAGAGACCAATATCTTCTAGATGCTCTCGATGAAGTGTATGAAAAAAATGGGTACATATCATGGGAGCATGTAATGCAGAATGTATCTCGATATGTTCGTCATAAAGAGCTCGGATCCGTGAACTTCTCTATAGACGGTGAAGCGTGTAACCCAAATACTGTTGCGACTATGGTTGCTGTAAGTGGAGATTCGAGATATGGTGGACAATTGAATTGTATGTGGACAGCATGTGGACCTAATCCTATTACTAGCGTATTTGTACCCACAATGGTGTGTGCAGAGAGTATTCCCACTGGCATAGTTAGTACAATTGTTCGTACACAAGAAAACTATGAATCTGCACAAGTTCAGACCAATCCAGTTGATCCTATACTGCTCAATCCTGAACGAGTAAGAGAAGTTCAAAAGTATGCATTCTTTGCTGAAAGCTACAGTATAGCTGAATATGACAGATTGATGTCATCAGTTCCTGAAGGGCTCTCAGATTTCCAACTCAAATCCACAGTCGAAGATTTCATTGATAGTATGGCCAACATTTCTTCTGACATCTTCATTGGGGAAACAACCGATGTTGTATTTCCACCTTTAGTCAGCTTTCCAAATCCTACACCTAGCAGTACGGCTTCAACCCCCGTCCCAAGTAGCACTCCATCAACAAGCACTACTACTGGCACCCTAACAGAATCAACATCAACCCCGTCTGAATCTCTATTTGATATTCAAATTGTGGCAATGGTTGTTGGTTTTGGATCAGGATTTGCTCTAGTTATGATAGCAGCAATCATGTATCGTAGACTGACTTAGAATTTGTATGACAAACTCACCAATCGTTATCATCCCATTCGTCATCATCCCAGTCTTCCTCATCATCCTCCCATACATCATCATCCTCTTGAAACAACGAATCCACCTTTGCGATTTGTCAGAAATCTCAATAGAACTTATGCATTTAATCGATTTCCTTGATCAGAATATATCAAGATCTTTTCCTGAAACAATCCTGCCATTATATATTCCAGATATTTCTGTAAGCAGCTGTTCCTCAGTTCTTTTCCAAAAAAGCTGGTGATATAATACCAGGAGCCCTGGTTTCACTTTATTTGCAATCTCAGCCAATTCGTATGTTGATGTATGGACTGATGAATGATATTTAATCCATTTATCAGGACGTTCCTTCAATCCTTCAGCGGAGTAGACTTCGTGAATCAGTATGTCACAACCCATTGATTTCTTGATAAGATTAGGTGTAGGGCATGTATCCCCTGAAATCACAATTGACTTGCTTGATGTTAGGAATTTGTAACCGTACGCATCTAAAGAACCGTGGTCAACACGAAAAGCCTCTACCTCAACATAATCATCCTTGTAGATAGTTCCTTCTTCGATCTCATGAGCATTTACAACATATCCTCTCTTCAATGCAGGTTCTAATCCATCAAATCTTTCTCTGATGTCTTCCTTAAATGCCTCCTGAATATGTTGAGTCATATCTACAAGACCTCTTGGACCAAACACTTCCAATGGTTCATTTCTTCCCTCAACAGCTGGCGTGAAAATGAGGTCTGGATATCCCACAGTATGATCAGAGTGAAGATGAGTGAGGAATGCCCTAACTAGTGATGTAGGTTTTATTCCCGCAGAAATTGCACGTCGCACTATCCCCGGTCCGAAATCAACTACATACACGGACTTGTCAACAACTATTGCCACGGATGGTCCTGATCTTTCTGGGTCTATGTTAGGAGTTCCAGTACCCAGAAGAATAACTTTGGTTTCCACCCGCAGAACCTCATCAAATCATTGTGATTCTTGAGAAACCAAATTGTCTAGAACTCTTTGGAGATGAGCTTCGAATTGATCAATCTCTTCCGTTTCAAAACCTCTGTAGAAAATCTTGGTCATCTCTACAGAAACCTCGATGTAGACGTTCAGCATTTGTCGAGTCTTCTCTGTCAATTCAATCAGGACCTTTCTCCTGTCTTCTTCGGATTGGACACGTTTCACATACCCAGCACTCTCAAGGTTGTCTACGAGTTCACTCAGTGTAGACTTGCGAAGTAGTGTCTTCTTGATCAGTTCGTTGATTGGAACACCATCTTTCTGCCAGAGTGCAAAGAGAATTCTACCCTGTCCTGGACCTATGTTGAGACCGCGATCCTTGAGAAGTTCTGAAAAGACACGTCTGCCAAGATGATGTATCTGTGTTATTAGAAAACCACCCTGTCTCTGAGACATCATTACACATCACCTAGCTCCAATTTGAAAGTCCTACTACCTGTCCAACCCTTGGCAACTGATGGGATGAGCCTGAGGACTGTGTGGTCGGGGTCATCGTATCCTGTTGGGTAATATCTCTCCCATCCATCATGCCATATTTCTCTCTTCAGGTCCAAGTCATTGACAATCTCAAATTCACCACCAAACATCACTCCCTGCGTAACATCTGGCTTACAGAAGTAGACTGAGGTTGCGGGTTTCGCTTGAATTTCTGCAACTTTAGTGGAAGATGTGTTGGTGGAGAACAGCATCATGAACTCATTGTGATGCTTGGCAAAAAGTGAACTCAACTTTGGGTACCGCTCCTTATTCCGAAGATTGAACATTGCTCTTGTCTGTGGGAATCCTCTTTCATCAACTGTTGACACGTATGCTGGCCATCCAGCTTCCAAAAGATCCAAGCACATCTCTCTGATTTCATGTTCGTTCAATATTGGCAACCTCCAATTGGTTCGGAACCTAATCAACTAGTTCGGTCCCTAACTAATATAGCTTTTGGTTCGGGTCGCTCATCTATACTTTTTCATGAAAGATCAATCTGTGATGAACATCTCTGAGCGACTATTTACAAATACTATACTCTGTTGTGAAACACAGAGAATATGATCCAAGATTTGTCTGTCCCTCTTCTGACAGTGTGCTAACTAGTACCACTGGCATTAGGAAAAACTATTCGTTTGGCAAAAATTGTCTAGCATGCGTATGTCTTCAAAATCGTGGGTCATGTAAGCCTAGGCTTCGTCTATGCAGTTGTCTAGGTCAATTGAGAAGCTGGTCCTGCTGGTGTTTGACACGGAAAGTTCTCTGATATAGCTATCTTGAACAAATGGTTTGAAAAAGAGGCTGAGGAGGTAGAAGGAGCCCACCTCCTCTGGTGTACTATTTTCTTCTGACGAGCACAATCGCAAGGATTACAATGATAGCAACGCCACCAATGATTCCCATAGTCATAGGATCAATAATGATGCCCGGTTCAGAGGGGAGAATTCCTAGTATTGGGTCATACTCAAGAGTTTCATTGCCAAAGTTCTCGAAGGAGAGAAAGATTGCTTTACCGGAGTATTCCCCTGAGGCTTCCCCATAACTGGCTTTGACCTCCAGAGTGTTCTGAGCGGCAAGAGCAGTTTCGTTGTACTGGAAGTATCCGTTCTCAAACTGAAACTTAGTGCCATCTCTCTGGAACCCAGATGGATCAGTATCACCATGAGACTGTCCATGGGAACCCTCTGTAACTGTGTACATGAGTACTAAGAGTGAATCCTCATATGTCCAGTTCCAGCCAGCAATTGTCAAATCAAACTTGAACTCACCAGGAGTATCAAGGTACATGTGCACATTGACTTCCATGTCTATATCAAATGCTGGTAGATGGGGCAAACTTCCGTAGTCAACGCCAGTACCTGTTGGTCGAGGATCGAATGTAGCTTCTGTTGTGAAATTGAAATGAACTTCAGTAGTGTTTCCATCTTCTTCCACTGTTTCAAAGCCACTGAAATCCCAACCAGTTGTTGGTAGTGCAAAGTGAGCACCAATCATTGTGTCTACGCCATTCTCATAGACACCATCTGTATTCGTGTCATTAGCCTCAAACATTCTGGCAAACATAACATGATAATCAACAGTCGGATTATTCGGGTCCCACCAATGAAAGTGCGGGGCTTGATCGTTTCCAGTGACTTTGATGGCAATTTCATCTGTTTCAAGTGATACTATACCAGCTGAGTACTGGTACAGAATTCCACTGCTCTGCGCGGCAGCAAGCGGCACTCCCAGCCCGATCATTGTAAGGGCAAAGAGTGCAAGTGCAGTTTTCTTGTAAAGGTTCACTGAATCACCAAGATGTTTCTCGAATTTAGTATTTAATAGGAGTCTTAGATAGAGTGGGAAAAACTATGGACGTAAAATCACTATAAACGCCCCAAAAAATGATAGAAGGTTTATGAATGCTTAATATTCTTGAAGGACCTCAACTAGTTCTCAATCAACTCTCTTGCTTTGTTAACAATATTGTCAACTGTGAACCCGTATTTTTCAAATACAACTTTAACAGGCGCAGATGTTCCATACTTCTCTACTGAGTGCATAGTTCCTTCATCTCCAATCCATTTCTTCCACCCTTGAGAAACACCTGCTTCCACAGCCAAGCGTTTCTTGATTTCTGGTGGCAGGACAGAGGCTCGATAGTCTTGACTCTGTTGTTCAAACAGCTCCCAGCTTGGGAACGACACTAATCTCACATTGATTCCCTCAGTGAATAACCTCTCTCCGACTTCCACAATGAGTGGAACTTCCGAGCCTGATGCCATCAGAATGAGTTCTGGGTTTTTTCCAAGGTCTGCAAGTATGTATGCTCCTTTCTTTAGTCCTGAAGCAGGAGCATACTTGGTTCGATCTAATATCGCAATCTTTTGTCGGGTCAATGCCATTAGTGTGGGTCTGTCAAAATTGGATATTGCAACCTTCCATGCTTCAGCTACCTCATTGGCATCCCCAGGTCGAATGACAGTAAGTCCAGGAATCGCTCGCAATGAAGCAAGATGTTCAACAGGTTGATGTGTTGGACCATCTTCACCTACACCTATACTGTCGTGCGTGAATACCCAGATGCTTCTGTGTCTCGAAAGAGCAGAGAGTCGAATTGAAGGACGCATGTAGTCTGAGAACATGAGAAATGTTCCTGAGTATGGAATCATACCACCATGTGCAGCTAGTCCGTTTATTGCTGCAGCCATCGCATGCTCACGTACGCCAAAATGGATATTGCGGCCTTCACGAGAGTCCGCCTGAAATGATGGACTTCCTTCAATCCATGTTTTGTTTGAAGGAGTGAGGTCTGCAGATCCCCCAATCATTTCTGGTAGTTTTGAAGCTAATTTATTGATGACCTTTCCCGAAGCTGCTCTTGTTGCCATAGGTCCATCACTCGGTTGGAACTTGGGAAGGTCTGCATCCCAGTTATGTGTAAGTTCTCTCTTCATACGTCGACTAAACTCTGCAGCCTGTTCCGGATATTCCTTGGTATACTCTTCAAAGCGAGAGTTCCACTCCTCCTCAATCTTATCTCCTTGTTTTCCAATATTTCGGAAATGTTCGAGGACTTCATCAGGGATGTAGAAATCTGGTTCGAGTGGCCAGTTGAACTTCTTTTTGGCACCAGTCAACTCTTCCTCGCCAGCAGGTTCACCGTGGGCTTTTGCTGTATCCTGTTTGGTAGGCAAACCATAACCAATATGGGTTCTTACAGAAATGAGTGAAGGTCTCGGATCATGTTTGGCCAGCTGAATCGCCCTGTCAACAGCGTCTACGTCATTACCATCTTCTATCTTTTGTACATGCCATCCTAATGCTTCAAATCTGGCATTTCGGTTTTCTGTGAATGTAAGTTCTGTACTACCATCAATGGATATATGATTGTCATCGTACAGCAATACGAGTTTACCCAAACGTAGATGTCCAGCAAGCGATGCTGCTTCAGACGAAAGTCCCTCCATGAGGTCTCCATCTGTAACTATTGCAAATATGTAGTGATCAACAATCTTGATTTTTGGTTTGTTGAATATTGCTGCTAGGTGTGCTTCTGCGATGGCCATGCCTACTGCATTTCCAAATCCCTGACCAAGTGGACCGGTAGTCACCTCCACACCTGGTGTACAGAAGTTCTCAGGATGCCCAGGAGTCTTACAGCCTAGTTGGCGGAAATCCTTCAAATCTTCCAAAGTGACATCATATCCGGTGAGGTGAAGCAGAGAATAGAGAAGCATTGATCCATGACCTCCGGACAGTACAAACCGGTCACGATCCCACCACCCAGGATTCTCTGGATTGAAACGCAGGTGTCTTGTCCACAGAGCATATGCCATTGCTGCAGCACCCATTGGCATACCAGGATGTCCTGAATTGGCTCTCTGAATGGCATCAGCAGACAAAAACCGAATCGTATTGATTGCCAAATCTTGAAGTTTCGAATCAGACATCTATGCTCTCTCCTTATCGGAACGCAAACTCTTGGAAGACCAAGATGTTACTGACGACTAGTCGGTCTGACACAACGACCTCCTATTGATTGTTGTGCTTCCAGTCAAGGACCAGTCCCGATTGATGTACCGGGTGGATACGTTTCAAAGAACTCATCTTTGAGAATATCCATGATGATGAAGTCATGAAAAACTCCCTTCAAATAAGCTCCCTGTCTAAAAACACCTGCACGTTTGAATCCTGCCTTCTCATAGGCTTTCTGAGCACGTTGATTGTCATCCAGTGTCAGCAGATTCACGCTATTTAGTCCCAAAATATGGAAAGCCACCCAAAGCATCACTCTAGTAGTATCAGTCCCATAACCCTTACCCATATTTTCGGGTTTATGAATCGCAATGCCAAACTCTGCTCGTTTGTGTTGTTTTGCAATATTAAACAGGCTTACTGAACCTAGAAACTCCCCCGATTTTTTATCTTCGATTGCCAGAATCATGCTTCCGTCCTTCCATGGGTCCAGAGTTGTTGCCCGTTCCAACCAATTTTGTTCTGCATGTCTTGACATTGGTATTTGGTTGTCCAGATATTGCCGAAGCTCTAGATTGTTCCAATGTTTCATTATGATGTCAAGATCAGCCATCTCAAGCGCTCTTAGCTTGACTTTCTCTCCATAATACATACTTTGCATTCTACTGAATATGAAGATAAACATGTCCCAGAACAGCACAGTTCGATACACTCTTTATTCAATTGTAACTGAATTTTGGTGAAATTTGGAGATCCATCAAATGAGTCCACGGAAAGAGTATTTTGATGAGCCAGTAGTACGAGTGGAAACTCTCAAAGCGCGATTTCCGAAAATATGCCCAGTTTGTGGTTCTCCAGCAACTAAGATTGTTCGAATGAAGATAACAACAGGTAGGAAGGAGTATCTGCGTCGTGAATGGGACCCAGCTTATAGTCCGTATGTACGAAGAAGATATGGTCCACAGCAACCAGAAATGAAGGTATTTCCTGTTCAAGTATGTGACGACCATTCCAACCCTGATGCTGGAACTGATCGATACCAGTCTCTTTGTCTTGTGGTTGATGGCATTCTCATGGGATTCCTATTCTTCAGCCTTCTCTATTTAGGTGACCTACTCTGGAGAGGGCGACCTCTAACCTTCTGGCCATTTCTATTCATTGGACTATTTGCTCTGGCAATGGTCTTATCTGCAGTGGCATTCATGCCAAACGCGTTAGCCAGGGCAATCAGGATTGTGGGCTTCGATGCGGGGATGCAAAATGTACTGATTGCTTTCAAAGATGTTAGATATAGAGATGAATTCATGCGTGAGAATCAGATGACCGCAGAGCTCATCAGGTGGATAATTAAGGGTGACAGTTAGAAGAAGTTGAATGCTGGCATAAAGGAGATATTTCTACTTAGGCGTGTTTTTAGTAACACGTTTCACGGTTTGCCACCTTTTAAAATCCCAAAGGAAACTTGTTGCAGCTATCCCGGAGAACTAAATAGAGAAGAAATTGTTGAAGGGCACTACTGAGAGTAGGCCCGTTTCAACTGTTATTATCAAGATATTCTAGAGTTCCAGTTCAGTTTCACTCTTCCAGAGACCGTGAATATTACAATATGATGTAGCCATCAGGGTGCCTGATTTACCTGTCTTGAAGACAAACTTACCAACAGGTTCACTGTATATTCCACTTGTATCGGCTCCCTGTGCTGATTCACCATGGTGGTCGAATGTACAATAGCCAATCTCCACTGGGAACTTCTCTCCCTCAGGCCAGAAGAAAAGATCCATCCACTTGATATGGTGGGCTGTTGTGTTAGGATGAGCAATCTCCTTGCCAACAGTAACTTTGACAACGACTTTTCCATCCTCAATCTTCTTGATGTCAATTGCAGGTACGTGTTTTTCATTTTTCCAATCATCAGTCTGTATCCATTTTTTAGACATTATTCCCAACCTCATTATTGCAATATGCTGTATCTGATTAATCAGACTATGCATTGTAAGGTCTTGTACGTAGTTTGTTAAAAAAGTGCGGTTAAGACTGTTAACCGTCAAAAATCAAAGCAACACTTACGTTCAGCCTCAAGGTTAAATACGTTCTATATTGGGACAGCAGTGTCGCTGAAGTGGAAGGTGATTATGAAATGGAAATGGAGTACTTTCGTCCAGCAGGGAAGAACTCAGCAGTCAATCTGGCTCTTCTCGCTATTTTCACTGCACTAACTACAATCTTGACTCTGGCTATCAGAATTCCTTATCCTGGAACAGGTGGATACTTCAACCTAGGAGATGTTATGGTGATGCTTGGTGGACTTCTTCTGGGACCCGTTGGTGGTTTCTTTGTAGGCGGAGTCGGATCAGCGATTGCAGATATGATTGGTTTTCCTGTCTTTGCTCCAATTACCCTAGTAGTGAAGGGTCTTGAAGGAATGGCTGTGGGATATCTGGGTTCCAGAGTAAGAGGTTCCACTAAGGTGAATAGACTCGATGTCATTGCCGTGATTGTGGGAGCATTGATAATGCTTGCAGGCTATTTCATAGGCGAATATTTCATGTTTGGCTTTGCAATAGCATTTGGTGAACTAATCACAATAAACTGGGTGCAGGTCACAATTGGAGGTCTTGTCACACTCCTAATTGGTCCCACTATTCGTTCATACCTTCGGACAATCAACTATGGCGAAATGGAACCTGAAGAACAGTAATTTTCGTTGCAATCGTTTTTTAGGATGTAGTATATTCTCATCTCTTGAGGCAGAGTATCATCGGATTATAGGAAGGCAAAGCTATGGCTGAAAGGAACAAACTCAAAATTGATCAAGCAAGACTGGTCGAGATCAACGATTTCCTTCTTCGTGACGATAATCCTCTTGTGGGTGGTCTTCTCGAAGTCATTGAAAAATACGGTGGAGTAGAAGAAATCAATAGGCAAGCAATCGAAGCTACAAAGCTTGAGAATCTCCTTGCAATTCTGGATTCAAAAAATTCGCCATATGTAAAGGATTTACAATGGCTCCAAGAACAACGAGACAATGATGCATTCATCTCAATACCTGCCTATCGTCGAAAAATAATGGGAGATAAAGCTGATAGCACCACGTTTGACGAGAGCTTTGCAGTCACATTAGAGATCAGTGCATGTCAATATTTTCCCTGGTTGATTGAAGAATCAAAACAATCCATTGAGAAGGGCGAATTAATGCCTGGACGGTTTATCCGCGTTCGAAACATGGCTGAACAGACAGCAGATGACCAAGTCATTGCTTTTGCCGCAGGCATGCAGATTACAGGTTCATCCTATGTTGAAACACTCGACACAAAGGGAACTTTTCCCGGTCCTGATGGTGCACCTGTTAATATTCACCTTGGAGGTCCTGATACAATCACTGGATACTTTGGTGGAGTTGGTATGCCCAATGATTTTCCATTGAAATGGGCTGATGAGTACCTGAACTATTTCACTAAGTATGGTGTGAAACAAGTACTCAATATCAACCCAGGAAGCGTACTAGTTGGATACATGATGCATAAACTTGGAATCGATATGGAGTTTAAGATATCCGTCTTTATGGGTAATGATAATCCCTTTGCATGCCTTTGGACACTTTTGACAGCTAAGCTATTTAGTCGAGAGGATGGGACAAGCCCCTTGATAGGTTTCAATCTCTCTAATAGTGTAAACAATGAAACTCTGGAACTCGCGGCTTACATCCGAGAGGATTTTGGATTTGAGGATGTCGTCAGACTTGAACATCACATCACTGAAACTTACAAGAGTATAGTGCGACAACCCTATGATAGGCTACCAGAACTTCTTGAGATTGCTGACCAAGTGAAAAACATTAGTGCCAAACATGAGGGCGGAGTTCCTGAGATTGATTCACAACGAGAGCACCCTAGCGACATCTTGGACTATTTCAGACCGAAAGCTGAGATTATAGAGCAAAACCACATGCCACTCCTCACTCAGAACTATCTTGACAAACATAATGCGCTTAACCGAACGGCAGCGGAATTGACCAAACGAGGTCTTACGTTTATTGCCGCAGAAAAGCTGCATAAGAACTAGTATCAGCTTTAGCAAAAGATAGAGTGGGAGAACCTTCTTTGGTTCTCTCACATATCTGGCTGAAAGACATCATCATACATATTCTGCAATCTGGCCTTGTGCATATCCTCTTC
>JBHLRQ010000041.1:0-25217 GCA_048882385.1 Candidatus Thorarchaeota archaeon
TCTTCATCCTCAACGAAGGTCAATCCAAGATCGTCTTTCAGACAAGATTCACAACGTTTTGCTGCAGCAATGAGGCCATCGTGAATAAAATCATCCAAATCCTTTGCACGTTCTTTGTTTCTACGCGCCCATTTGTTGAAACTATCTATCATCCTTAGTGCATCACGTACGCCCATCCAGTATTCGTCTGACCGTTTCTTTTCTGAATCCACTACTGACACCAAGCTCTGGAGATTCAAGAATCGAGAAAAAGGTTCGTGTTACGTCTTGTTATTTCTTCTTTTTCTTCACAGGTTTTTTCTCAGTTTTGGCCTTCTTCCTGACTTTCTGTTTTTCCTTTACCTTCTTTTTCTCTGCTTTCTTTTCCTTCTCTCTCTTGGCTAGAATTTCGTCCATCAGATCATCAAAAATATGATGAATCTCAGTGCGTTTGAATTGGTCGAGAGTGGATTCGATTGTAACCACACGAGTTGGCACTTTGGGTCCAAGATTTTCTCGGACTTCATTTCTGTAAATAGTCTCCAATTCAGGATCAGGGTCTTTCAACACAATTATAGCTGAGCTTGCTCCCTTATAGGTCAAGGAAAGGAGAATGTCAAGTGCGGCATGCTTTGGCGACATGAAGACTGCTCGGACCTCTGAATCTTCAGTAGAATGATCAGCTGATACAATTCGGATTCCATCAACTTTCACTACCGGATCAAAAGTTGAAAGGACATCTTCTAGAAGCGAATCATCAGGTCCTACAACTGTAATTTTGAAGAGATACTTTGATTTTGCCCTCTTGTTGATTTTCTTCTTTGTGTCAGTTGGTGTCATTTGTTCAAACCCCCGCACCGTAGTATATTCATCATGAATGATATATACAGTGGCGTGCAATGCCTGATATCTAATCTGTTGTTGATATGTCTTATGTGCGTTTTCAATCACATGATTTTGCATAGATTATTAAGCCAACTGGGAAGGCGACGTGGAAATGAGAATTATTTCGGGACCTCTTCAATGGATTGAACGAAAATGAAACTACGAGAAATCTTGATTCTTGTGACAGGCTTTGTCATGCTAGGAGTGGGAGTGGCAATTTTAGCAGTCTTCGGAGAGAGTGGTCTCTTTGTGTTCCCTTTCTTTTTCATAGGTGATCCAGCGATTGGTCCTTTTTTGGTGATATTCTCCTTAGCTTTGGTTATACTCTTTTTCTGGTGGGCTAATAGTCAATATCCTGAAGATGCTCGGTTCGTGAAATATCAAAGATCGAGAGAGGAGTTCCTCAAAATTGGGGGGCAATGCCAGATTTGCGGAAATCCCTTGCCAGAAAAGGCAGTATTTTGTTCGGCATGTGGAAGCGAAGTAAAATTCGATTTTTCAGATAATGATTCGTTCTGAAGAAGTGAGTGTAACTGTAATGAGTCTAGTAATTCGTCCAGTAAAATTGGAAGACCTAGATATAGTGATGGAGATTGAGCGAAAGTGCTTTCCTATTGCTTGGGAATATTCGGTATTTCTTACAATCTGCATGAATAATGGACGGATTGTTTCTAGGGACATGGGCATGATTCTAATGGATGTTCTTGAAAAAAGTGGAGAGATTATTGGGTATACTGTCTGGGAAACAGATACTCAGAGTAAAAGAGGTCATATACTCAACCTGGCAGTGATTGAAGAAGAACGACGAAAAGGATACGCAAAGCAACTCATTCATCATGTCCATGAGAACCTCAAGACAACAGGTTTTGTTTCTTGTCATCTTGAAGTCCGAGAGAGTAACGTAGCAGCTCGGAAGCTCTATGAAAACTGCGGATACGTACTCTCCGATAGAATAATTGGTTATTATTTCGATGAGGATGCGATTGAGTATAGCATAAACCTTTGACTATGCGATTCGACCTTTGATTAGCTGAGGTCCTAGAACATCATGATATAACTTCAGATAGGCTTCATCTTCAGAAACTACTGAAATAAGGCTCTTTGAATCAAGTGCGCCTCCAACCAAGATTTCTTTATCATCCATCACACTAAGAAGCATTGGTGTTTTGGAATGCCAAATCCGCCAACCGCTCAAAGTTTCAAGCTCCTCTCCCGGTTCATCAGGTTCGGGAATTATGAGGACCTTTCGCTTGGCAGTTCTGGCTTTGGAGAGCTGGGCTAAATCCAGACATGCCAAATCAGGAACTGAGATCACAACTGATTCTTTAGCTCGCCTTGCCATGTCGCTGATGTGAGCGCAGGACTCTTCAAAACCACTGAGATACCAAGTTCTGTCAGCATTCACGTCAAGAAGAATATCCATAGCTTTATGGATTGCATCAAGAATATCTACCGCTTTTGTTGTGATGTCAGTTACATTAGAAACAGTTTCAAGAACGGTCTGATTCAGAGATGAGATCTTTTTCTTCTGATCGTTCGATGTTCTTCGTAATGTCTTGTCAATTGCATCGTTGAATTCTGTTAATGCATCTCTTCGAGTCTGTTGCAGAACTGATACTGCTTCAGCTGTTTCATTACTTGCCTCAGTAACAGAATCTGTCAAGACAAGATTCTTTCTAGCTAATTCAGATCTTGCTTTCTCTGTCAAATACGATGATTCTGTACTCAACTGCGTCTTTAGGTCGAGACCAATTGCTTCTAGCTTTCGTGCAGCTTGCTGGTTTGTTAAGTTTGCACTTTGGCGAATAGCCTCGATTGCTTCATTTCTTTTCTCAGTGGTTTGTATAGAAGATTGTTCCAAGAGATTTCTGAATTCTTCTGAAGCTGATTCAGATGATCTATGGAACTCCGTAAATGAGGAAGCAAGTTTGTCTACTACAACACTATAGCTTTGGTTTGTTTCTTCTGAAATAATAGTGTCCAATTCTTCTATTTTCTCAGCAATCTTGCTTGGCATCTTTGTGAATGCATCAGTTCCTTTGGCTAAAGCAATAGCACAATCTGAACCAAATGCATTGATTCGTTCAGTTACTTCAGCTTCAGAATTTGAAATGAGTTCAGTGGTTATTTCAGCAAAACGATTGATTGCTTCTTCACCACGTTCCGCGATGGAAACAGACGCTTCATCAGCGGATTTTAACAAATCATTCTGTAAGAGCGTCAATTCGTTTCTAAGTTTTGTACCGAAGGTTTCTAGAGATGTTGCAACATTTGAAACTGTTGAATCAACCCAAACTGATGCTGCATCAAATGCCTGAGCGACTTCAGCTCTGCGAGCTTCAACCGCACGGATGACTTCATCCTTTGCACTATTTCTGTCCTTGACTCCTCCAGTTTCCCGTTCAGAAAGAAGAGCGTGAAATTCTTCTATATTTGCAGATGAAGCTTTAACTCGCTTTGTTGCGAGACGGTTTATTTTCTTGCTCGTGTCAGCCAGAACTCTCTGTTTGTGGTCTTTCTGTTCGGAAATGAATGAATCAGCAATACTCTTTGCAGCCGCAGAACTCTTCTCGAGAGAAGTTGATGTATCTGCTCGAACATTATCCAATCGTTCTGCAATATTGTCTCGAGCTGCATCGACTGATTGGTTGAACTCAAGAGAAACCTGATTCATTGTATCAGTGAACTGCTTTATAGTACCAGATTCCATTTCTCGTAGACTTTCTTCAGTACTCTGAATGGATGCCTCCAGCTTACTTAATGCAGCTGCCATACTCTCAGAAATTTCTAATCTCTTTTGAACTGCAACTTCTTCAAGGCTCTTCTTGACTCCAGCAACCGATGAAGCAACTTCATCAATTTTCATTCCTAACTCAGCTGAATACTCTTGCTGAAGTTTTTGTGAGTCTTCCTTGAGACTAGTCATCTCATTTTTCAGTGAGGTTTTGAATTCTGTATGTGCGGATGCAATAAGATCTCGTGCCTCAACTGTCTGACTTGAAAGAAGTCCATTGAAAGTTGCCTCAAGACCTTGAGTCAATGTGATAAACTGTTGAGTTATGTCATCTAGATGAGTATGGAATTCTTCTCGAATCGCCATTGTATGTTGTTCAATTCTGGAGTCTTGTTGTTTTATGGTAGAATCAATTTCAGATTGAATTCGATTTGCGTGAGAGTTTATTTCATTGATACTTTGTGTCATCCTTTTATCTAGACGGTTCCTAAGTTGCTGGTAGAGACTTTTTGAATCACGTGCTTGTTTTTCAGCTGTTGTAGTGAAACTACCAATGAGTTCCTCCAATCTTGCTCCTACACTTGCTTCGTAGTTGTGTGTAGTAGTTTTAATGGAGGTAATCAATGCCTCATTTTTAGCTGTTGTTGATTTAATGATAGAATTGAAAGCGGATTGTAGGCGGCTATTCATTGTTTCTGCAATGCTATGCAATTCAGTGGTTTCTGTATTCAGGATATTGCTTACATCTGTTGATGTATCGCCGAGTTTTTTTTCAATTGATTGGATGGTTGATGCCACCCATCCATCAAGTTCAGAGTGTAGTGCTTTTGTTGCGGCATCGCAACTTTTCTGTTCTTTGAGATTCTGTTGTTCCAAAAGGTCGAGTACTAAAACCCTAGTATCAGCTAGAGTTGTTTCACAATCATTGCCAAGTGTTGTACCTAAGTTTTGTAGTTCATCATACTCTTCCTTAACCATTCCATTCAATTTCTCTATATGTGAGGTCAAAGTATTTTTCATAACATCAATATAGTTTGCATCTGTTGAGGCAACTTGGTCGAGCTGCGATGTCACGGATTGGGATGCAACATCCATGAAACTAGACACCTCGTCTTTCCAAGACTCTACTGCACTGATTACTGATTCAGCAATCTCAGCACTGGCACCAATCTGACCTTTTACAAAGTCACTAAAATCAGCTGGAATTGTTCTTGCTTCCACAAGAACTTCTCGGAGGGATTCCTGACCAGCAGTATAGGTTTGTTCAAGTTGACTTTCAACACGAGTAAGAAGCTGAGTGAGGTCGCCAGAAACAGTGTTTAATACCTCGACACCTTCATCGGATGCATTTGAAACCATCGAGCTAAGTGTTTTTGTTGTTTTCTGGGCGATTTTATGAAGGACCTCTGATGATGCAGTTAATGTATTTGTTACTGCATCCCTCGCAGCCTTGATCAGACTTGCAGATTTGGATTCGAATTCTGTGATTGTTGTAAGTGTAGTTTTTCGTTCAACTTTTAACCACTTATCAAATTCACTTGATATCCGTTTAACATCCCGCTCTAAAGCCAGTTGACTCTTATCAATCTCCTTCTGGAGTTCCATGATTTTGGACCCCAACCGGTTATCTAAGGTGTTGTCAAGTTTGTTCATTATTTCCTCAAGATCTTCAGACAATGACTCCATCACTGTACTTGCGCTAGTCTTCACTTGTTCAATACGACTTCTAACAAGCTCTGACATACTATCCTCATAGGTTGCCAGTGATTCACTTACTTTTTCGAGTGACTTATCTTTTGATTCAATGACCTTCCTAATTGCATTATCAATTGCATCAATACTTGAGCTAAAAGCTTTCTCAGAAATACTAGTAAGGTCTGAAACTTCATTGTTGACAGCTGCTAGCTCATTAAGAAGTGAGAGATTTGGAGGTATTGCCCGATAGACAGGTACGATTCCTTCAATCTCTTTGATTAGTCCTTTCTTCACAAGTCGCCCAAGTGTTTTCTTGACTGTAGGGACTGTTTCTCCAATCATTTGAGAAACTCCGCCCACAGTCATATTCCCTCCAATTAAAATAGGGAGAATCGCCTTGGACTCGGCATTCGTTATGCCTAGATTCTTTTTCAATACGGAAACTACTTCCGTAACTGCTTCATTACTCATATGTGCATCCCACCGTTGAAACGGACTATCCATATAGAGTGGCGTCCTGTTTCTTTTACTCGGTTCATAACTTTGATACTTGATCGAACAGATCTCTTAGTTGACCTACCTCAATAAGTGGAGACTCACCATCTACAATAACCTCCGCACGTAGCTTGGTAGAGTCATCAACTTCATCGATGTAAACAGTATCGAAGTGTTTAGCTGACTCACTCTTCGCAATACCTCTTACATCAGTTGGCTCTTTACCATGGACATCAAATGTAAGAAGCCACCAATTCAAGGTCAAATCAGTTACTTTTGTTTTCAAATCATAATAGTTTGAGAATAGCTCGCAATAGAGTCTGAATATTACAAAATCATCGATCCGATCAAGGATTGGATTTAGAGTCACAATCTCTCTGGTGAAATCAAACCGAAACAGAAAGCCATCACCCACTATCAACATAATATCCTTTTCATTAACTGAAGAGAAGTTCTTCCAAATCTTTTTGAATTTGGTAGAGAAATGTCGAATCGAGCTTACATTCAAAGTTGAGAGTAAATCTTTGATAGGAATTCGTCGATCTTCCATTCCACGACCCTTATTCTCCATTATGAAACGTCGTATCTGTTCTAGATACTGACTATAGCAAAAGCTAGGCAAATCTTGGGGTCTAACTCCAATCTCTATGAGCGCATTCAAGAAGTTCCTATTTGTACATCGAGGCCGAACAGTACAACTTAGCCGATCCTCTTGACAGGCAGTACATTTTGCCTCATGTAGCTCGATTAATTCTTTGGCCAGCTGATTATCCGCCACAGCATCAAGCAGGCTTATTCTTGTAGCTAGTTCATTCTTATGCTTCTTTAGTTCCATGGAGGTCACAAACCACTCAAGTATTCTTAGTGAGCAGGAGTTGATTCTGCTCGATTTTCTTCGTCATCGAGTCACTGAAAGTGAGTCTAATTGCGCATTGTGGTTTCACCGAGATAAACCTATGTAACAGGAACTGGTTTTTTGATTGAGTTTTAGTTGCTATTATCAACCCTTAGTCGTTTCTTTCAACTTACTGGTCCATGATTTAATATCTCGACTCAAACTAGCAATATCATTCTCATTCAAAGTTGCAGTAGGTGGATATGATTTCAATTCTCGAGCACGTTTTCCAAACTGAAATAGCACTGGTGTGTGGCCTTCGATTTGTGTTGTAAGTTGATCACGAACATCTTCAAGAGCTTCGGCCATATCAGTAGCTTCTGTTTGAGGGACAACGAGATCCAATAATCCTGACATTAGACTGTCAATTGTAGATGGCAAACTAGCCTTGGTCGGTTCTCTGACCTTAGGCGCTTCCTGATCTTTCGTTTCTTTTGGTTTCTTGGAAGGCGTTTCAGATTCTGCTACAAAACTTTGACCCTCTTCCATGAACTTCGTAAGTAAATCAACAGCTTCTGTGACTTTGTCGATCGAGATATTGTACTTGCGTTCGATATCATCTAGTTGGCGTACTATGATTCCAACAATCTCATTAGTTTCTCCTAGTTGCGATCCTAGGTCTTGGACTTTTTCCTCAAGACCGGATAGGCTGGCAATATATCCTTCAAGATCATCGAGTTTCTTTGCTAGAACTTCAACATCAGCTATTGATACAAGAATGTCATCAATTTTTTTGATAATGACTTCAGCTTCTTTTGAGTCTTTGATTTCCTTTAAATCAGAACCGAAACCTGAAACGGATTTGGTAATCTCATCAAGTTTCTTTGTTGTGTCTAATCCCTTCACAGACTTGACTAATTCATCTATTTTCTTTCCAACTATCTCGAAATTATCATCGACTTCCTTTAACTCAGAATCCAAAGCATCTATCTTCTTATTCATCTCTTCTACAGAGTTGATTGCCTTTAGTTCCTCGCGTAGTCCTGTAAGCTCTTCAGAGAGCTTGTCTACCTTCTTTTGAATTGCCTCAAGTGCTTCATCGCTTTTCTCTGGTGCCATAGCATCCCCTACTGAGGTCGCGATAGTGTGGGTTTTGTGTCGGGGAGGTAAATTAGCCTTTCGGGAATGTAATAATGAATATCAAAAACCTAATTCTATGCATTCTTTGCACGAATTATCTCAATATTTGCGTTTTCGAGCAATGGAAAGAGATGTGCTTTATTCTCAGCATTGGTTCCCTTCCAATCAATCACTGCTTTTACGATTGGATTTGTTGAAAGATCTATCATCTGTCGAAGAACTTCTGGGGTTAAATCATCAATCGCATACTTTGGAGCCATGTGACCAATCTTGTAACCTTTCTCTAGGACAAGTTTGTTGAATTTACTTGCATAGTGGGTTCCTCCAAATCCGATCACTGCATCCCCTATGAGTGGCTCCGAAACACACACTATTGCAGCAGCTGCAACTGCTCTAGCACCTTCTTCATGAGTCCAGTATTCTTCAGAGCTTCCCAGTTCGATAAAAACGAGTGGTGTTTTCAATGAGGTTGGTCCATGATGAGTTACTTCAAGCGATACATCAAACTCTTTCAGTTCTAGTCTACTACATTCTTGATTTAATTTTCTAAGAGCAGCTGATACCAAAGATGGAGCAGAAATTGAGAGTTGCTGTGGATATCCACCAAAAAGAGATTGACTCCCAAGATTCCCTGTGCTATGAACTAGTAGAGCTGGTTTTCCAGACTCAGCTCTGTGACGAGAACAAAAAATGAAAACTTCTGCATCAAAATGACTATCCAGATGGTCACAATGGATCAAATCACGGTTTGTTGTTATGAGTAGATTATCATCAGATTGGTAAACTTTGCTACCTTCGAATTCATCGCCTGATTCGGAAAATCCATACTCATTCAGGAGAATGTTCTTGATTGTGAGACTTGCAATATCTTGTTCCGAAGTAACTAGAACCCTCAAACTGTTCATCCTCAAAATCTAGAGTTGAGTCATCTCTAGTAATGGCTCTAGACTGACTTCAACATGAATAGTCACTTTATCACCAAAAGCTTCTTGAATCTCATTTTCGATTCTACCCTTGAACTCCTGCACTTTGTCAATCTGTCTAGTGATGTCATCCCGTAGCCGTAAGAGATCATTTGTATGGTATTCCAGGTTCTTCTTAGCTTCATTGAGTGCTGCTCGAAGCTCGTCATTTTTAGTATACACATTAGAACCTGCATAGGTGTGTCGCTTCTCCTCAATTTCCTTTGCTTGGTTCTGTAGCTTCGAAAGACCACCCTTCCTCACAATCTCAATCTCTTCAATTGCTCGACGAGCTAGTCTGTCCTTTAGAGGGAGTTTCTTGGTTTCTAGGGCTTTTTGAAGACCACCAAGACCCTCGAGGAGGTTAGGATATCCTTCCTTCTCTGCTATGATTGCTGAATAAGGATCATCAAAATATTCTGTAAGAGCAATCTGACCTGCTGGACCAACTCTGACTCCAGTATCATGTTGAAGGAATTTCTTAACCTGTTTCTTCAAAGGATTCAGTTTCATTCTTAATAATCCGGATATGCGTTCTGCTTGTTCGTCAAGGCTAAGAAGCTCTGCAACATTAGAAGTTTCAGTAAAAGCATCATATGCTTTCTTTGCTTCGGTGTATTCAGACTGGGCAGTTTCTATTTTACTTCGCACCTGACGAATTTGTTCATCAAAAATCTCCTTACTAAAAGTCAAATCATGGAGTGTGTCGATTCTACCTCCAATTCTTTCCAAATCTTTGACCCAACTATACTCATAGAGAAGTTTACTGATTCTATTCATTTCTTTTGCAAGCTCTTTCATATAGGAGTCTAATGATTTGATTGTATTCTTGTAGCGTTTGTCCATCCTTCTAATCCAACGAGCTCCTGCTCCCCAAAGCTCTTGGATAAAGTGTTGAATCTCTCTCTGCATTGATTCTGTGTTTTCATATGTTATTTCCTTGTCAACATAGAAATCATTGACTATCTCACCGATTTTCATTGCGAATCTAGATGCAATCCCACCACCTTCGATATCATCAATTTCCTCTTCATCTGTGAATTCTTTTGATAATTCCTCAATGTCTTTCAGAGTGGTTTCTACAATTTTATAGCTTCGTTCAGCTTGTTTGATGAAATCCTTGGATTTATTGCGAAGCTGTTTTTTATACCACTTCTGTAGCTGTTCAACGGTGAGATTGGTCATTAGAAAAACACCCAACTTGTAAAGCTCTCTTTTGACAGGTTTATCAACTTTATGACCCATGACAGATTGTATGAGCACAAGAGCAAACATGACGTTTATATCAAAATAGACAATCGGGTCTACAGCATAGGAACTGTGATCAATCATGTCTGAGCCTTTGGAAACTGGAAATCGAAAACCAAGGCTGGACGTCACATACAATGTCGAGTGTTCATCCTGAGGTTTAGGTCGTCTTGGTTTCTTCATAATGCGCCTCAGTCTGATAGATCCCGCTGGAAAGGAACGCTTGTTAATCCGTAATCCTGCGGAATACAAGAGTGGATTCTGGCAGACATACTATTCAGATGGCATGTTCTGCAAGGCATCGTCCACAGAAAGCAAATCCTTTACTCTAGAGAGTGAGGAATCTGCTAAGGGGACACTCAACGTGTCTCTGAATCATTCCCCACTACTAGATGGCATGATAACAACAAGAACCGACATCAATGTCTGGAGCTATAATAGACCTATCATGCTAATTCGCCACAGGACAACAAATGTCACGAACAAATCCATTGAAGATCTTAGGGTATACAACTTCATGGATTTCGACATTGGCGGTCCAGCAAGTTACAAGGACGATAAGGCGGTCTATGACCCAGAGAAAGGAGTCATGATCGTTTATGATGGAAATCCACTTCATGTGGCTTTGTCATCTCGTCCAAAGGCGGACAGGTGGGAGATATCAAAACCTACAAAGCTGCGTGTCGATGAAGATTCAAACGACCTCAAGAATAATCTCCGGCTTGGACCAGAAGACGTGGCGACTGGACTGCAGTGGAATATGGGAAACCTAGAACCCTCTGAAAGTAAATCAGTCGACATCGTCATGACATCTGCGGCCAGCCTCAAAGAGGTCAAGACTCTCACTCCAGAAGGATGGAGTCTGTTCGACAAGAAGATACGATGAAGCGGGAATGTAAAGCTCAGCAGTTTCCGCAGAGAGTAGGGTAGTCCCCGGTTCTTTTTGTCGATGACCTGACAAAAAGAAAAGGAAGGGGACATGAGTCCCCCTTGTACTAGAGATCTCTCTCTAGATAGTCCACCAGCATCTGGGCCTCAACTGTGAGGAAGGCGAATTGCCCTTTGTTATTGAGATCTCCACCAGTCAGCAGACCCATGTCCTTGAGAGAGCGCAGGTTCCATTTTACAGTGCTATAAGGAACAGCACTTCGCCTTGAAACCATGTCAGCTAAACCAGTCAAGCTCAAATCATGATACCTGAGTAGTTTTCGACTCAATCTCAGCACAAGTTTCTGTGTATCGCTTAACCTAGCATCAGCTAATTGTAAGAACGATGCAAGAAGACTCTGATAAGTAGTAGAAACCTCACGCTCACTGAATGAGCGTAAGAACGCATTCACCTCTGCGTGACTTAATTTGATAGTCACCCTTCGCGTTTGAGACCCGATATTGATGAGTATTGGTTGTTTCAGTACCCATTGAATTTTTCACCTCGTTTGTTTTGGGTCAAAAAACCGTCAGGGTATGTTCACTTAAGTTTTGCCTGCAACGCTATTCAATGTCAGGCATCTCAAGTCCCATAGCTCTGAGTTTGCCAAAACCTTGACTAAACAAGCTCATGTGATGTCGGATGTTTTCTTCAGAGTCTGCTAGATTGGAGAGATAGGGAACAATCTCATCTAAGCCACTTAGTTGATACTCCTCTTTCATAGAATGAATGGTGTCGCTCATGCCAAGTATGTCTTCAGAAAGAATCTGGGTAAGGTCGATCATCGATTGAACCACTTCTCTCGCTTCAGGATCAGGCATGTATGGAAGAAAGTCCTCAAATGCGATTTGAGCTGATTTGCACTTCTCTACTCGACCAGGAATGATTTCTTCATACATCGAATGCATCCATCCAAGTCTTTCACTACTGGTGAGGTCTCTTAGATTATCAAGTGAGAAATAACCGGTGTATGGTCCAAATTCAGTACTTTCGTAGTATATCCAGTCTTCGAATGCTTTAAGTACGCGTCGCCAACCTTCATGCTCTGACAATTGGCTCACCCAATTCTCAGTCATCAATTGAGGTTATAAACTAGCGCGATATTTAGAGATTGAACATGACATCAAGAATTGTTGAAACCATTAAGGTTGTCTTGAAACAATCAAAGGAAGACAATGAGGTTACCAACATTAGTAGTGATGATGCAAAGTTATTGATCCAATTTGGATTTCCAAATTCAACACCATTCGTAATTGACCGGAGTCAAAGAATAAACCTTGCATTCAATGCGGTAACTCATGGGGCAAGCTTCTCAGAGATTGTGGACCTATTGACATGGAAAGACTTTGAGGGATTTGTTGCAGGAATACTATCAGAAAACAACTATAGATGTGTTGAGAGTTTTAGAAGACGGGGTACTGCACTTATTCAAGGAATGGAGATTGATGTTGTTGGAGTTAAGGGAAGAACAATCGTTTCTGTTGATGCAAAGATGTGGGGAATTCGAGGAGGAAAAACATCAGCACTAAAGAATGCAGCTGAGAAACAGAAGAATAGAACTTCAGAACTAGCCTCTGAGTTGGACGGGCTTACAAAGAAACTCTCACTACTGCCTGATGGTGTATATACTATATACCCAACCATTGTGACTTGGCTTGTAGAAGAGGTCGAACTTCACGAGGGGGTTCCTGTTGTACCGATTACCAAATGGAACTCATTCATTTTAGATTTGGAGCAATATGAGGACATCATTGTCACCTATTCAGGACAACTAAAATCTTGAATATATCAACGCCTATTGATAATGAGCATTCGTACTGTACACAAGCAATCAAGATAGTCCTTTTAACGGAGCGACTGTGTCCTCTGATTATCAACCTTGAGATGATGATAATGCCTAGTCGTTTGTTTGGAGTAATCTATCACGAAAATGTGAACAACTGGGCTACTGCAGGATTGATTGAAGCAATCAAAACAAAAGGCCATACTGCCAAACCATTTCGACTTCCTGAAATCGCAGCTGAAATTCCTAACAAGTTCACCTATTTGGATGAAGAAGACGTTTCCAACATGGACGGTGTCATAGTAAGGACTGTAGGTTTTGGCACTGGGGATCAGATAACATTTAGAATAAGTCTTCTTGAACACTTTGAGGACGCTGGGATTTATGTCATGAATCCTGCTTATTCGTTTAGGAGAGCTAAGGACAAGTACGCTACACTCACCGCTTTAAACAAAGCAGGTATTCATGTTCCACGTACCTATGTTGGCGAGAATCTTGAAGCAGCAATCAAATTCGTTGAAGATGTCAGAGATGTAATCATCAAGCCGCTAATCGGAGCAAGGGGAATGGGTGCTATCCGATCGGACAATCCAGAATTAGCCTATCGTGCTATGAAATTCATTCACCAACTAGGACAGGTTCTATACGTTCAAGAGATGATAGAGAAACCAAATCGGGATATCAGAGCTTTTGTCATTGGTGGAGAATTGGTTGGCGCGATGTATAGATATATCCCTGAGGGGGTTGAAGATGAATGGCGTACAAATGTTCATGGTGGAGGAAACGCAGAACTTACTCAACTATCGAGTGAATACGAGGAATGTGCAATTCGTACTGCAGATGTTTTAAATTTAGATTACACCGGTGTAGATATTATCGAATCGCCCAATGGACCTTGTGTGATCGAAGCAAACGCAGCTCCGTCATGGAGTGCACTCGCTAGAGTGACAGGAATTGATGTTGCATCACTCATTATTGATAGACTCGTAAAACAATCAAGCCGCTAATCTTGCTTCTAAAATGGCTTTGACTTCATCCTGTTCGAGTGTCCTGAATAGCTTTTCCTTTGTATCGATTCTACCAATCTCAAGAGTCTTGGCTTTCTCAGCAGGAGGTACTTCTGTTTTGTCTGTGACTTTTAGAAGTCCTTTGATTGCTAATTCAAGTGCTCCATCGAGATTGATGTTTTCTTTGTACTCTTCAGCAAAAAGATCACGGACAACGTCAGCTTCTTTACCAATTGCAGCTGCTTTCCAACCCCAGAATGACCCAGATGGGTCGGTCGTATACAACTGAGGACCATGGTCGTCAACACCAGCCAGTAAAAGAGAAACTCCGTAGGGTCTTACACCACCATACTGTGTGTGCATTTGCTTCGTATCACAGATATTTACTACAAGAGAAGCAATTGAAATAGGTTCATCGTAGCTCAATCGGTTTATCTGTGCTTGAACTCGTGCTTGATCGATGAGCTTTCGAGCATCAGCATGAAGACCTGCGATTGCGGTACCTACATGATCATCAATGAGTAGGATCTTCTTCAAGGAATCTAGATCAGCCATTGGATGGGGCGAGCGTTTCTCTCCAACCAATACAACTCCATCTCTAGCCTTGACTCCTACCGCAAGTGGTCCATGTCGGACAGCTTCAGTGGCGTATTCTACTTGATACAATCTGCCCTCCGGACTGAAGACTGTGATGGCTCTGTCATAACCCATTGACTGTTGTGGAAACATGTTTCTGATAACACTCCAGCAATATCTGACCTAACATCTGGCGTGGTCAAATCAACGTCAATCCTAGGGCGTTTAAAAGGTTGTCTGTGTGTTCACTATGATGAAGGGCTAACGCCACTCTAGCTTAAGATGGATGCCTGAGGGGACATTGTCAACGACTATTTGCAGCTCTTCAAGATTCGGTTCATAGTAATTTGCTACATCTGCTTCTCTAGTGCCTGAAGATTTTTTGAAGTTCTGTACTAGATAGTCCCCCTCAAATCCAAATTCTTTTAGAAGATCACAAATTTCGAGAATCTCAGCTGGTTGTGTCAAACCTCCAACATATGTAGTCCTAGGCCAAAAACATACATCAGATTCCAATAATAATTGGATGCTTTTGAGAACCCTTGGCCATGGGTCTTGATTCACCCTAGTCACTTCACAGTATTTGTCTGGAGTCGTCTTTATGTCAAACCAGACTGAGTCCAGATATGGAAGAGATTGTTCAAGTACTGATAGAACCGATCCTTGCGTGTTTAGATTGATGTGTTTTGATTCATCCTCTAGTCGAATAGCATGTAGAAGGTCGGGAAGATCTTTGTGGATGGTTGGCTCTCCTCCAGTTATGCAATACCCGTCAGTCAGATTACCTGTTAGTCTGTTGACAATATCTGATACTGACATCGATTCTCCCGAATTTTTGGGGATTATTGATGCATTCTGACAGAATGAGCAGTCCATGTTGCAACCAGCAGTGAAAAGAACTGTCACTGGGATTCCAGGGACATCAACAAGGCTTATGTCAATAATCGAAGCAATTCGCATTTCAGCTCATATCCATATCTCTCTGAAGCATCCCTGGTTAAATCTTAAACCCATATGAGAACCTATCAGGTGATATTGGGTCTGTATTACTAGATTTCATGAAGGTTTTTTCTAGAATCTTCTTAAGAAATATCCATCCTCGAATCGGTGGGGACCGTGCAATGGAAAATAGATGTATCTCCCGACGTGACATCCTAAAAAGCACTCTTTTTCATATCCAAATAAAACAGTGTCAGTATATTGACAATTTCCCGGAGAAAGTTACAACCATTCTCGATACTGCGGTTGGAAAAAAGGGAATCAAGAAATATGAAGAAATCAAAAATCGATTATACCGAATAAAAACGAACTTCTTCAAAATTAATAATATCAAGAAGAAAGATTTCTTTGAAGGACTTTACCGGCGAATAGAGAATCGTGCAAAATAGGAAAAGCTGAATTCATCGTTTCTTACGTGGTGTAGCTTTTTTCAGGGTAACAATAAATTTGCTACCTAGCGCAGGCTGGCCGTCTATTCGGTCAGTCACATCAATTGTGCCGCCATATTTACGAATCATCTGATTGACTAATGTCAGACCCACGCCACCACCATGCTTTCTCTCTGAAAAGAGTACTTTCTTTCGCATGTCACTAACTCCAGATCCATCATCCGCAATTGTCAGTATACATGAATTATTGGTTGATTCAAAAGTAATCCAGACTTGTTTGTCTTCCTTTGGATTGTGACGCGCTGCATTTTCAAGAAGATTCCAAATCATCTCACCAAGAAGTACATCTGCTTCTACAATCATCTTTTTTGTTATCCCTTCAGAGTGGACCCTAGCACCATAGATACGCTCCAATACCTTGATTTTTTCTTTGATTACTGGAATTGCATCTATTTGGGAAAGAGGGATGTTACGTATTTGTGCTGCTCGTTTGACTTTCGTGATCAATCGATTGCAGCGTTCAACAGCATCAAGGATATCCTGTCGAGCTTCATCGATATAGGAAGGGGGTACATCTTCTTCCAACATTCCGCTACTTGTCATAATGACCTGCAGCTGGTTTGCAATATCATGAGACAATAGGTCGAGATAGAATTGGACAGTTTCCTCTGCATCTTTTTGGGCAGAGATTTCTGTGACCACGGCAAATGTTCCGATGAATTTTCCATCCCTATCAATATAGGGTGTTGCGGATATAATTGTTGGAATCTTTTCACCCGTTTTTGAAGTCCACATTAATTCATAACTTTCAGATTTGCCTGTTTTTCGATCTTCGATCTTTTTCTCAAGGCTTTCCCTATCCATATCTTTGGTAAGGTCCATCCAAGAATTACCTAGGAGTTCATCTGGAGTATATCCAATCATGTTACAGAAAGCTTCGTTTGTATAGACAAGATTACCATCGGGGTCATCAATAACCAAACCGTCATTCATTGTTTCTACTAACATCTGGTATCGAGTTTCTGATTCTTCAAGAGCTTCTGTTCCAGCAAGAATATCTGTTATATCTAAGAGATGAGCAATTGTCTTTACTTTTCCATCAGGACCTTTAGTTACTGATACCCGACCCTCAACAGTTCGAATTTCTTCATCTTTTCGAATGATATCTATAGGATAGACTTCTGGTACATCTTCACCCTTTCTTCTGAGTTCGTAACGTTCAGCTGTCAGCTTTGCCATATCTTCTTTCAAGAATTTGCGAAAATCCTGTCCGATAAGATCATCAGGAGATCCACCAAAAATCTGGCACATTTTCTCATTTGCATACTCGATTCTGTAATCTTCACCAACTATTGCAATTCCTTCATGTGAGTTGTTGAAGATTACATTCAACATTGCATAGTTTACTGCTGGAAGTGTATACTTTTCCTTCTCCGGAGTATTGCGGATATTCTCATCTTCTTTTTCCTGCTTGCCTATGTCCTTTGGCAAATTACTCATACTCCAGAAACTCGTTCTCATTGAATGCGTTGCATAAATCATATTGTATTATTATTAAGAGCGGTCAAGAAATTCAGACAGTCTCGCTAATTATGCCTTCCGTGCGCGAATAATCAGCTAAGTTTCTTCCAAAATTTGTTACCACTCTTCTGTTTGCCATATCCAACCACATCATTGAGTTTCACTATCAAGCGATTCAAAATAGGAAAATGTTGAATAAACCACAAGACTGTCCGATGTAAAATTCCATCGTTCTTATTGTATGGACAAGATCGAATGCAGTTTGAGCATTCAGACCCATTCTCAAGCCAGAATCCGTAACAGGTTTCCACATCTACAAACCATTTCTTGACGCCGGGATTATTGGATTTCGTGATGCCTTTCCATGTTTGATCTTTCCCGTAAGGAATGGACTGTGATGGACAAGAAATTGCACATTTCTCACATGTTTCACAGAATCTTACCACAGATTTACAGAAGTCTATATCAGGAGAGTCACTAACAAGTTTCATGTCTGTGAGAACTTTTGCAATCCGAACTCGAGGACCAAATTGCTTTGTGATTAGAATTCCATGGCGGCCATACTGTCCTAACCCAGCATCAATTGCTAGTGGGACACTTAATGCAACATTATTTCCGCAGGTCATTGCTTCATATCCAAGTCTTTGAATGAATGAGGCTAGCTCGATTTCCACAAATGCCATTTTCGAATAGCCTAGACCTGTTGCAGCGGAACTTGTGAAGCTAGGTGAAGTTGCAATTGCTTCATAGTCCATCTCAATTGCCATCACAATTGCATACTGAAAAGATTCAGGAATATTATATGGATTACCTCTCCTATCCTTGGTATAAAGCCAGTTCCTATCAATAGATGTGATCCCAACAAGGTGAGCTCCAAAGAAACGTGAAGCTTTTTTAATCATTGAAGTAAGATCCTTTGGATTGGTTATGAGGCGTGTACCATGTTCACTCGCAGCAGGATCTAAACCAATTCCAGGGCGTTGTATTGAATTTCTAGAATCATAGAGTATCCACGCAGCAATACTCAACTCATTCTCAAACCTTCCGTATCCTGGAATGTCTTTTGCAATCATAGCTTCCGAGCCCGAAAACTCAGTCTTTTGATAGAATTCGTATTCAGGGTCATATTGGACTCTGGCAAATATTGTATCAGCTTCAGACATAGGGGACAGTGATTCATTAATCTGATACGGCTTCTCATTAGATGAGGATTTTTCTTGCTTGGATTTGTTCTCACGAGTCTGTGCTTCTGTTGTTGGCATCACAATTGCATTTAGAGGGCAAGCACGAAGACAGGCAAGGCACTTAGTACAAGAACTTTCGTCAATACTCGGTTGACGATCTTTCTTATCAAATTCTAGTGGTGGATCTTCATCATGTATTCCTTTACAAGCATCTAAGCATTCGAGTGAACAGATTGCTGAATTACAGATGTCTTTGTGAACGAACATGAGAGAGTCTCCAAAATGTTAGCGCTTTCAAGTAAAAGACTCTAATACATCCTTCTATAGGATTCAGACCTAAGACATGAAAAGCGGAAGAAATAATGGAAAAATGGTGCTTCCAATGAAGAAACATGTGATTGTGTTCGAACCATCAGGTCTACGCATCTCAGTGGATGAGGGAAGCACAATCCTTGAGGCAATCAGAAATACTGGCTTACATGTAAACTCTGAATGTGGAGGTACAGGGTCTTGTGGAAAATGTTGTGTCATTCTTCACCCACTACAAAATCCAGGGTCACAAGATTCAGAACATGTTTCTTCGGCTGACCTTGAACTAGGTGTACGCCTTGCATGTCAACACACAGTACAGCAGGACATGCGTGTTGTCATATCAGAGGACAGCAGAGATGCAAAGATACTGATAGTAGGTAAACCGCTAAAGCAACATTTGAATCTAGATGAGGGATTTGAGAACAAGCTTGGAGCAGCAATTGATTTGGGTACAACGACAATTGTTGCATATCTTCTTGACTTGGGTTCTGGAGTCCAATTGAACCAAGCCGCCACTCTTAATCCTCAAACAAAATATGGAGAAGATGTAATATCTCGAATCACTCACGCAGTACAAGAAAAAGGAGGAGTTGATGGTCTCTTTGACTGTGTATCGAGAGAGATGAATGATCTTGTATTAGGACTCATCGAAGCCACAGGAGGCAAAGAGAGTGATTTGGCAAGGGTCACAATTGTGGGGAATACAGCGATGCATCACTTCCTACTTAGATCTGATGTGAAATCCCTAGGTGTTTCGCCCTACATACCTACAATTAGAGATGCGATTAACATTACAGGGGAAAGGATAGGTCTTTCTTCCACACCTAAAGCAGAAGTCTACTTCCCGCCCAATATCGCTGGATTTGTTGGAGGAGACACGGTGGCATTCATTTTATCACAGAGGCTGGACTTGAATGATAAAGTCATATTGGGAATAGACATTGGTACAAATGGAGAGATTGTTCTATCTGATTGTGGAAAACTCTCCTGTTGTTCTGCAGCTGCAGGCTCAGCATTTGAAGGGGCTGCAATTAGAAATGGAATGAGAGGAGAAAGCGGTGCTATCGAGTATATATCCATAGATAATCCGGATTTACCTCCAGAGATCTCTGTCATAGGGAATATTGCTCCACATGGGTTGTGTGGTTCTGCAATAGTTGATATTACCGCTGAGATGAAACGATTTGGTCTCATCGATTCGGGAGGGAGAATCCAAGTAGCAAAAAGCAAGAGAATTTTTAATGATGAAGAGTTTGGGTTGAGCTTTTTGATTGCAAACAAGGAGGAGTCAGATGCACAGAGAGACATTGTATTTACACAGAAAGACATTCGACAAGTCCAACTAGCAAAAGGAGCGATACATGCAGGTTCTACAATCCTACTCAGAGAAGCAAATCTTGGTGTACACGATATCGATTTAGTCATGTTGGCTGGGGCTTTTGGAAGTTACATACGACCAGAGAGCGCGTTAGGTATAGGTCTCTTTCCTCAGGTTCAAATTAACAAAGTAATTCAAGTAGGAAATGCTGCTGGAGAAGGGGCTAAGGCACTACTTCTTTCATCAGAGATTAGAAGACTCGGGGAAAAGATTGTTTCGGATATCAAATATGTAGAATTGGCAGATCATGAGAAATTCCAATCCGTGTTCCTAGAATCGCTAAGGTTCCCCGATGAATCATAAGAATGAGATATCATGGATCGGAAAGACAAGCTCTTTTACTTGTTCAACATTCTTACGAACTTCAGCCCATGTTTCTTCGTCGTCATCGTAAGGAGGTTCTTGTTCGGGTGGATCATATCTATAGCCTGAGAGAACTGACATTACAACACCAATGCCCCATTTGAATGAATCATTAGTGTACCCACCTCCTGCTGTTACACCCAATCTTCCCTTACAGTACCGATGAGCGACATTGTGGAAGTAGGTAGCAACGTACTGAATAGAATCTGTAGTCAGGTTGAGATGCGCCAGTTTATCTCGATAGTGCGCATCAAAACCTGGTAAGAATATAATGAAGTCTGGTTTGAAGGATTCAACAAGAGGAGGAACGAGATTATCGAAAGCAAATTGATACACCCCATCACAAGAATCCATTGGGAAATGCATGTTTATGTTGAAACCACGGCCAGCACCTTCCCCGATATCTTGAATGAATCCATCATGAGGATACATCCATTCTGGATCTTCATGGAATGAAATTTGCATGATCTCAGGGTCATCATAAAAATAGCCTTGAGTACCATTTCCATGATGCACATCGAAATCCGCAATCAAAATTCGCTTGAATCCTTGATTCTTCAATTCGAGGACAGATGCTGCAACATCATTGAATATACAGAAACCACCACCCCATTCAAACTTGGCATGGTGAAATCCTCCAGTTGGAGAAAGGAAATGGTCAACTTCTCCAGAAATAACAGATTGAACTCCGGTCACAGTGGCTCCTGAAGTGATACTGGCATTATCATAGATACCTTTGAATCCTGGCGTGTCGATGTCAATCTCCCCTATTCCGGTTTCTGAAATTCGTTTTACTTCATCCAAGTAGCTCTTCGCATGTATTGCCTTTAGAAGTTCATCAGAGAGATGTTTTGGGGATATGATCTTGACATTGGGTTGATCAAGAAAGTCGTTCTCAGAAAGAAAATCTCGAACCATCTGAAACCGTCCAACTTTGATGGGATGCTTTATTCCAAAGTCGAAAGTTTCTAGTAAAGGATTCCAGAGAAAGCCGACCCTGCATCTATCTTGGGTAGTCATCACTGTGTTCGAAATCTATGCATACTTATATGGCTATGCAACAAGAGTGCACAAGGTGTAGGATAAAAATTGAAGATACGCTCCGTCGCGGAGGTGCCCACTTCTGCGAATGTATATTCCGTGTACGTTCGCCAAAAACAGGATGCTAGTACACAAATCTTCTCTTTGGATTACGGAGACCGGCTAAGAGTCTTTGACGCGAGGGGTACTCTTCGTAGTACAAGAAAGTGGAGCAGCAAAGTAAGATGCATTGCTGTAGGAGATGTTGAAGGAGAAGGCAAAGATGCTCTTGTTGGAGGAGTGGGAAAGAAAGTACTAGTCGTTGACCATAGAGGAAGTCCGGTCTGGAATATCAGACTCGAGAGCGATGTAGTCGCATGTGATGCGCGAGATGTTGATGGGGACGATGCTGCAGAGGTTGTCGTTGCTTTGCAGAATAACCGAATAATTCTCTACAATGATGACAAAGATGCTATCTTCACAAAGACCATGGGAGATCCAATCGCAGATGTTTGGCTTGAAGACATCACAAAGGATACAGAGCTGGAAATAGTAGTTGCTGACAAGACAGGATTGGTAAACGTACTAACAGCAGCAGGATACCTGTTAAAGGAACTACAGCTCGGTTCTCGTTTGTCTGTCTTTGCAGTATTGTCATTTGGTGAAAGGACTCTATTCATCACAGGGGACCAGTCACCCACACTTCGTATGTGGGACATTGATGGAAATGAAGTTGCTCGACTTGATGTTGGCGACGCTCCACGAGCAATGGCAACAGGAATTCCCGATGACATATCGGATGTTGCTTTTCTTGTAGTCAGTACGAAAGACCGGAAACTGAGTTTCTGGGAGGTCCAAGAATCAGGAAAAGTCACTCGAACTGAAAAAGTAATTTTGCAGCAGATAGGATCAACAAAGAATGTGCTTTACCGGAGAGCTATAAAATGTGGTAATTGCGGGGCTCCCACCTCTCCAGAGGCGTCAACATGTTCATCATGTGGTGCAGAATTGGAGATGATTGAAGAATATGTTATTGAAGAGTATATACAGGAGAGTATCGATTCAATCACATCCAAGCACAACAGAATCAAGTTGAAAGAATTAGACAAGATATTACGACGAACATTGCCGAGACCTGCAGCTTACAATCTTCGTCGCAGTCTTCAGGCTATGATTCAGAGTGATACAATTGATGGTCATATTGATGGCAATACATTCGTCAGAACTGAAGCAAAGAAGAAGCTGATGCCTGCACTTTCTACACAAACAGCACGGAATGTTGAGGGAATACTAAGAGACCTTCTTATTGGAACTGATACATTGGATGTTAATCGCCTTGAGAAAGAAACAGGCGTGGATCGTGGAATTCTGCGAAGAACACTAATTATCCTACTTGGTGAGGGAAGGGTTCAAGGTTCATTGTCAGGTGACGAGTTCATTCTGGAAGAGAAACAAGATGTTGATGATTTTACCAAGAAATTGGTCAAGGAACTATCAACCTGGAGTGGTTGAAGAGAGTTGAGAAATAAGGGTCATACGATAGAGTGGTGTTAGATAAATGGAAATTTCAAAACGAATAGTAGTAACATTTGTCACAGTTGCATTGATACCGATTTTGGTTATTGCATCACTGTCGATATTCGCTATTATTGATGTGTCCAATGCAAATGCAGGCGATGCTGCTGAGGAACTGAAAGCCGAAGAATTGGCAAATCTCATGAGGCTCTCTAATGATACAGGTCTCTTCATCGAAGAGAGATGGCAGAATTATGTTGATGGCGTCTATATGATGGAGGCATATTGTGAAGACTTATTCGAGGGGAGAATCAATGCTACAGCAAGATATAGCTACTACTGGGATCAAGCAGAAGAACCCCAATGGGCAGATCTAACATTTGAAACAGATCCTGAGATTGTTGATGCATATTTTTCGGATTATATAACATTCCAGACAGACTGCTACTACATGCCCCGATTTGCATGGAACGATAATGATCCCCATGACTTATCACCTGGTACGCAGTATGCACTGGATGTTTCCTCGAACATGGTCAATATTTTCAAAGCACTTCATGATATGAACGCGGACTATAGATGGTTATACATGGGATTTGACTTGAGTATTTCAGATCAACACCTTTTCAGGAATTATCCTTTTGACGATCTCATCTACTTCCAATGGGATGAGAACGAGGAAATCGGACCTCCAGCAAATGACTACGATCCGAATGCTGAGGACTGGTATACCAATGTTGCAACACAAGACCTAGGTGATAATAGTGTTGTTTTCACAGAACCATACATCGATCCTTCAGTAGGTCTTGTGATATCAATGGGAAGACCTGTGAGGTTTGACAATAATACACTCATCGGTGTTGTGTCAGCAGACGTAACAATGGCGACAATAAACGAAAAGGTTCTGAATCTTGAGGTACTCAATAATGGGTATGCATATCTTCTCGACAGTAACGGAGTTGTCGTTGCCCATCCCGACCTAAGTGTATTTGACGATCCAGCCCCAATTACTACACTTGAGTTTGGTTCTTCAACTAGTACTGAAGCAGTTGAATTCAACAGTTTACTTACCTCTGAAGTTCTTACTCAAGAATCGGGGCAGGAGGATTTCCAGAAAAACGGTGAACTCTGGCACATGGCTTTTGTGAATGTATCCAACACCGACTATGTGCTTGCAGTAATTGTTCCAGATTCTGATGTTGTAGAGCCTGCTGTTGCAATGCTTAACCTTGTTGCCACACAGACGATAATCCTTACAATTGCACTTGGGGGTGTACTTGCAGCAGTAGCAGGAGTTGTGACAGTTGTGTCATATCGTCGAGCTCATGCTGTCGTCGAACCAATCTCAGAGATGACACGTCTTGTGAGAAAAATGGCTAAACAAGACTTTACGCGAGGAGTGACAACTGCTGGAGCCATGTATGAGGAGGTCGGAACAACAGTAGATGCGTTACTAAGCTTTCAAGAAGCTGCGCGCTATGGAAATCAAGCTTTCATAAGAGGTGACCTAAACAGAGCGTTGGCTAACTACCAGAACCTCCTGGAGATCAGTCGTAGACTGGGTATTCCTGAAGGAGAGCAGACCATGCTTTTGAATATAGGAAATGTGTTCCGTCAACGTGGTGACACAGTAAGTGCTCGGGAGTACTATGACCAGTCGATGGTAATTGCAAAGCAGCAATTGGAGAAATCCAAGGAAGACGGTGCTGATGAGAAAGATGCAATGTATAGGATTGCGTCACTGTATCATAACATGGCACTTGTGGAGATGGATAGTGGTCATGCAGATAAGTCAATGAAGCTGCTAGAAGATGCAGAAGCTATAGATCTGACATTGAAGAATGCTTACGGCCTCGCAAAACGTTACGATGCTATGGGGCTGGTTCTAATGGGAGATGGTCGATACAGTCAAGCTCAGTCAAAGTTTGATGAAGCAAAGGACAAGGCGACAAGTGTAGACTACATCAGAAGTCTTGCCTATATCCATTATCACGAGGGTGAACTCTATCAGGTTCAAGGGAAATGGAAAAAAGCCGAAGATGCCTACAAAAAGGCAACCTCATACGGGACCGAAACCGATGAGCTCTGGCTTGTTGTATTTGCATTACAGAGATTAGCAGATGTTCTTGACCAACAGAATAAATCAAGTCATGACACACGAAGAAGAGCTGAGAAACTCAGAAGGTCGATTCTATTCAAGAAGAGTGTGACGTTTGTCATTGACTATTCTGGTAGTATGCAAGCACAGAACAGAATACGAGCTGCTGTG